>VYCX01000459.1 GCA_009843725.1 Boseongicola sp. SB0675_bin_26 | reverse complement strand
AATCACGGCGGCGCGGAGAACCCCGAAAATGTCCCCATATGAGAATCGGTCCCTCGAAGACGCCCCGATGGCTGACGGCCCTGCGCCCCTCGTGCTGCTGAGCCATGGCTTGGGAGGGTCTATGCGGTCCATGGCCTGGCTCGCCGCGGGGCTGGCGGAACGCGGCGCGGTTGTCGTCGCCGTGAACCATCCGAACTCGACCTGGGGCGATTTCGACATGGAGGCCGGGCTGGATCACTGGACGCGCGTCGCCGACCTGTCGCTGGCGCTCGACAAGGTCCTGGCCGACCCGGAGTTCGCCGACAGGATCGATCCGGACAGGATCATGGCGGCCGGCTTCTCCTTCGGCGGCTGGACGGCGCTGTCGATGGGCGGCGTCACCGGGCGGGTCGAAGGGTATGCGGCCCATTGCGATGTCTACGCCGCGTCCTCGTCCCACTGCCAGGACCTGGCACGTGGCGGGATCGACCTGAGGGACCGGGCGGCGGAGGCATGGGATGCATCCTACAAGGACCCGCGGGTCACCCACGTTGCCGCCATCGACCCGGCTTTTGTCTGGGGCCTGGAAAGGAGCGATACGGCGGCCTTGGTCGAGAACGTGACGCTGTTCGGCCTGGGTGAGGGCGAGGACCGCCTGGTTGCCACGGATTTCGATGCCAGCGGCTTCGTCGGCCTTGTGCCGCACGCTTCGGTCGAGCGGCTGGTCCCGGCCTATCACTTTTCCATGTTGCCGCTCTGCAAGCCTGCCGGCGCCGCAATCCTGGAGGAAGAGAGCGACGATCCGGTCTGCACCGATCCGGACGGTGCCGATCGGGCGGCGCTCCACCGAAGCGTCATCGACCGGGTTGCCATTGACCTGGGGCTTTGAGGACCCGCTCGGCCAGGCGGACGCGATCATTGCGCGGCAATCATCTCGTACAATGTGCTGCGCGTCTCGCTCTCCTGTTCAGGATCGGCCAAAGCCGCGGCAACGTCCGGCATTGGCGCGGCGTCGTCCTTCCAGACCTCGCCCTCAGCACGCTCAAAGCCCCGCCGCTGACGGCGTCCGCGCCATTGTGTGACGTGAGATGGACTGCTGCCGGCCAAGGCGTCCGCCAATTGTCCTGAAAGCAAACGGATGAAAGGAAGCACGGCAAGACCTCGGTCTTGCGTGAAATGGCTCGCCTGACACGCTCTCGGGCCCCGAAACGCATTGAGCGGCACTGGCGACGGTCGACACGAGTTGGACAGGGAGTGGCTGCGGGGCGCTGTCGGCGGCCTGGCGAACGCAGCTGGCCTATTCGTGCCGCCTGTGGCGTGCATGCGCCACGACAACCACCGCCACCGAAATCACCGTCCAGCCCAGAAGCACTGCCAGGTAGCCAGGGTCCCACCTGGTGCCGGCGATGGCGGCCCAGCCAAGCTCTCCCATGGCTCTTGTCGGCGTCCATTGCGAAACGGCGTTGACCGCCGATGGAAGGGCCATGGGTGGCACCCAAAGCCCGCCCAGATAGGCCAGTGGCAGGAAAATCAGGTTGGCCAGCGGCACCGCGGCACGGGCGGATGCCAGCGACCCGAGCGCAATCCCCATGAATGTTGCCGTGAAAGACGCAATCAGGCAGACGAAGGCGAGGCGAACGAGCGCCGCCGCGCCGACCTCGACCCGGCCCAGCACAAAGGCCAGGGCGACGACAAGCGCCACCGCGACGGTCACGAAGACCAGGGACGCCAGAACGCGTGCGATCCATTGGTTGCCTGCGTGGCCGGGCAGGGTTTGCTGCCATTTGGCGAACGGGCTTTCGCGATCCTGGGCGACGCTGACGCCGAACTGGAAGAACCCGACGCCGAGAACCGCGTAGACGGCAAAGGCTGCCATGGCGTTGGCAGCCCAATCACCGGCACTCTGCGCTCCGAAGAATGCGTAGAGCATCGCCGGGAAGAGGACGGTCGGAACCCAGAATCCGGGCTGGCGAACGAGAGTCTTGAGCTCAAGGGCGCACTCTGCGCGCAAGGGGCGGGTCACGGACCTGTCTCCTCTCGACGAATCCGGTTGATCACGTCCTTGAGGTCAAGCGGCGCGACGGTCAGCCCGTGAAAGGGCAGCGCCTCATGAACCATGCGACGCAGCGTCTTGTCGCTGTCGGCGCATTCCGAATGCCACCTCGCGCCGTCGTGGACGGCCTGCATCCACTCAGGCGGGACAGTCTCCGGTGGCAGCGAAAACGTGAGACGGCTCACGCTGGCCCGCTTGCGAATGTCGCCGATGCGCCCCTCCAGCACCGTCTCGCCCCGGTCGACGAGCGTGATCGAATCGCAGACGGCCTCGATCTCGTCCCAGTGGTGGGAGGTGAGAACCAGCGAGCCGCCCTTGGCGACAAAGTCACGGGCCACCTCTTGAAAGCCCTCCTGCGCAGCGCCGTCCAGACCCGTCGTGGGTTCATCCAGGAACACCAGCCTGGGTTCCCCGACGAAGGCAAGCGCAAGCGCCAGGCGACGCATTTCTCCACCCGAGAACCCGGCAACGCGGCGATCCACGATCCGCTCAAGTCCGAAACACGCGGCAAGCTTGTCGATTCGGGCGCGTACGCGGTAGCGAGCAGCGGCGTAGCCGAGGATCTCACGCGGCGACAACTGATCGGGAAAGCCGACCAGTTGCGGTGTCGCTCCGGTCAGCGCACGAGCCTGCGGACTGCCGGCGCGGTGGCCGAAGATCAGGATCTCGCCTGCATCTGGCGCGCGCAATCCCGTGAGCATTGACAGCGTGGTGGACTTGCCCGCGCCGTTGGGACCCAGCAATCCGAGCGCTTCGCCTGGAGCGACGTTTAGGTCGATGCGTGACACGGCGCGGACGGTCCCAAAGCGCTTTGCCAACCCTAGCGCGCGAACTGGATCATTGAAGCGGGCCTGCGGCATATGCAGCTCCGAATCTTGAGAATCCACGGCCACCGCATATACTCGGCGCAACGTCCCGCGCCGAGGCAGGATTCGTGTCTGACCTGAAAAATCCCGCGAACCGCACCCCCATGCAGTTGACGCTTCGTCAACTGCGAGAAAACCTGAGCAGCCCGTTTTTCTGGATGGTGCTTGGCGCGGTGATCCTGCTCGCATCGATGGCCGGACCGTATTTCACGCTGGAACGCTTCAGCTTTCCCGAACGCGTGGTCTACTGGGGAACGACATTGACCCTTTCGGCAATCCTGATGACGTTCCTGTCAGTCCACGCCCATAGGCTTGCAGTGTCCCATGCCATGCACTGGAGCCTCGTGGCGACGCTTGCAGGCGTTGCGGGCGTCTTGCCGATCGTCGCGACAGTCTACCTGGCAGAGGCGCTGGTTACGGGCTTTGCGCCAGGATGGTTCATGTCGTACAGGCCCGCGACGTTGATTGCACATGTAGCGCTGTCTGCTGTCGCGGTGACGCTCATCGTGAATGCGATGATCGAGTTCCGAGAGCGAGAGCGCGCGAATCTGCCGTCCGGGCCTGCTGCCGAAGGGAAGCCTCGGGCGACGACCCCCACCCTGTTGCAGAGCAGGCTGCCGCATCACTTGGGGCACGACATTGTATCGGTCAAGGCGCAGGACCACTACGTCGAGGTTACCACGCCCAAGGGATCAGCCACGGTGCTGATGCGACTGGGCGATGCGATCGCGGATCTGGAGCCGCTCAACGGGCTGCAGGTGCATCGCTCCTGGTGGATCAACCTTTCCCATGTCGTGGAGACGAAGAGAGGTCCGAGCGGCCCGGAGCTCATGTTGGCCTCGGACCAGACAGTGCCCGTGGGACGCAGTTTCCGAAAGGCGTTTCGGGAGGCTGCGCAGCGTCAACCGGCAAGGACCCGGGCAGGTTCCTCCGAGTGACGTTGGCACGCGGCGCCGACGCGACGTCCTCGCAAGCAGAGACGTTCCCTGGTTTGACGCAGGGTGCCCCTTCGATCGGACGGTTTGCCCGACGCGGAACGGATCATTGAGTTGATCGAGGCTCAAGTTCCGCATGCCACGCGGTCCGGCACCTCGGGACGCGCCGACCCGGGCCTCGGCCAGGTCATGGACGAGAATCAGCAGCAGGGCATGCGGCAGGTCGACCTTGTGCTCCAGGTGCGGTGCAATGACGAAGGCCATCAGGAACATCATCCAGCAATGCTCGGCGACGCTTTCCTGTCGGCCGTCCGACAGCCAGGAGTGGCGCAGTTCCGCCTTCAGCCGCTCAGCCAGGGCGAAGGAGTCAAGCATCTGCGAAACCAAGCCCGGTTTGCCGTCCGCACGATCCGCCACGGGCATGCTCCGCTGTTGCGCACCCGCAATAGACCGTCAGGCGTGCTGCGCCAAGAGCGGGTCGAGAGACCGAAGTCCCGGAAAGTTCCGTCTTGGATGCAGCGGCAGGCGACCCCGGCAGGATCGCCGTCGCCTTCGAATCCGGTGCTGGAGTCGGGCACTGAGCAGCATTCGGGCCGGCGACAAGTCGCGCAAGCCCGGCTTGAGGTGCAGGGCCGCTTCGGGGGCGAGGTCGCTCCCGACTTCGGCGAAGAGTGCCAACTGCGTTGACTTCGACTCAACGGACGTACATTGACGGCCATTCATTGCTCCGGCGCCTCGCAACGCTTCAGTTCCATGAAGGCGCGCAGTCCCGTTGCCTCGTCTTCGGCGA
>VYCX01000494.1:2886-4633 GCA_009843725.1 Boseongicola sp. SB0675_bin_26 | reverse complement strand
TGCAAAGCACCAAGATCGTTCGGGAAATCCCGTCGCGCGAACCGGCTCTGGGCGAGATTTTTGACGACTATTGGGACGTTGCAGGAAAGTGAAGCTCTCACGCGAGGTCCCTCCTGAAGGCACGGTCCGTGACTGGCTGGAAGCGCGTGCCCGGATCGGGGGAAACGCGGTCGTCTTTCCGGAAACGGGCGGCGCGATCGACTGGGAGACGCTTCAGGAAGAGGCGGTTGGCTTCGGCCGCGTGCTGACGGCACATGGCGCGACGAAGGGCGAAAGCGTGGCAATTGTTGCACCAAACGGCCGGGAGAGCGTTGTCGCGCTCTATGGCGCGCTGGCAGGCGGGTTCAGGGCGACGATGATCAACCTTGCCGCAGGCCGTGATGCCATTGCGTTTGCGCTGGAGCATTCGGAGGCCCGCTTTGGATATGTCCACCCGGACTGTCGTGCGCTCTTCGACGAGGCAAACAGGTCTGGCGTAACGCCGGTCGCGCCCGGGAATCGCGTTGCGGGCAAGCTGCACGACACTGTGCCTGGCGACCACGCGCTCCTGATGTACACCTCGGGCACCACCGGGCGGCCGAAAGGTGTGGTTCACAGCCATGCCAGCCTGCTGGCGGGTGGGTGGACCACGGCTGTGGCGCATGACTTGTCGCCGGACGACCGCGGCTTTTGCGTCCTTCCGATCTATCACATCAACGGGCTTTGCGTGACGGTGATGGGCAGCCTCGTGTCAGGAGGATCGTTGGCGATGACATCGCGGTTTTCGGCCTCGCAGTTCTGGCGGCAGGCATCGGAAAGCCGGGTCACCTGGTTTTCGGTCGTGCCGACGATCATATCGCACCTGCTGCACGGGGATGCCGGGCCAGATGCCGAATGCCGCGGACGATTGCGGTTCGGCCGCTCGGCTTCGTCGGCGCTGGCGACGGAAACGCAATCGGCTTTCGAGGCGCGCTTTTCCGTTCCGATCATTGAGACGATGGGCCTGACCGAAACCGCGGCGCAGATACTGTCGAACCCGTTGCCGCCCGCGCCCCGCAAGATCGGGTCGCCTGGCATCGCTTCTGGCTGCGAAGTCGAAATCCAGGATGGCGAAGGCGCAGCCGTCCCGCGCGGCACGGCCGGAGAAATTGTCGTGCGCGGCCCGAACGTCATGCTGGAATACTTGAAGAACCCGAAGGCCACAGGCGAGATCCTTCGTGGTGGCTGGCTGCGTACCGGAGACTTGGCACACATGGACGAGCAAGGTTACGTCTTCGTCACTGGCCGCCTGAAGGAACTGATCATCAAGGGCGGCGAAAACATCGCGCCGCGGGAGGTCGACGAAGCGCTTTACGGCCACCCCGATGTGGTCGAGGCAGCGGCCTTTGCTCGCAAGTGCGCCAGGTACGGGGAGACAGTCGAGGCGGCTGTGCGCGTGCGGTCCGGTTCGCCGCTGGACGCTCCAGAATTGCTGGCGCTTTGCCGGCAGAGGCTCGGGGACTTCAAGGCTCCCGACGTCATCCACTTCCTTGATGAATTGCCGAAGGGACCGTCAGGCAAGATCCAGAGACTGAGGCTTGCAGACGTCGTGCCGGACAGCTGAGGCCGGCTCTGCATGCATATGGTCGCGTTCCGTGCATCGGAACCCGGCTTGCGCGGATCGCCCAGGTTCCGGCGGACAGGATCACGGCGAGGATGTCATTCGCCCGGCGCATGCCATCCGCGGAAATTTCGTCGAGATTGCACCGGACGTGTGCGGGATGCGGCG
>VYCX01000494.1:1252-2876 GCA_009843725.1 Boseongicola sp. SB0675_bin_26 | reverse complement strand
CGGCGGATCATGGCCAGCGTGCGAGGCGCATCCCTGGTGATTCGCCGCTGTCGCGGATGCCGAAGGGCCGGATCGCCTCGCGGCCTGCGGGGCGCTGCCCGTTGCAATTTTCCTGGCGCGCCCACGCCCCGCGATTCCAAGTACAGGTTTGCATGCACGGGAGCGATTCACTAACCACTAGTGATCAGGACAGTCTGGCACGCAAGGAGAGAGCATGGACTCGATGGAACTGAGAAACGACGCAACGCATCAATTGTGGGAGCTTGATCGCAGGCATTTTCTGCATCCGTTCACCCACTTCGAAAGCTATGAGGATTCGGGATCGCTGATCATTTCCGCAGGATCGGGCTCCGAGATGACCGATTCCAACGGGCAAACCTATCTCGACATGATTGGCGGTCTCTGGTGCAACAACATTGGCCTTGGTCGGGAGGAAATGGCCGATGCGATTGCGGAACAGGTCACGAAGCTGTCCTACAGTTCGACGTTCACTGACATGTCCAATGAGCCGGCGGCCCGGCTGGCGGCCAAACTGGCCGAACTGGCGCCTGGCGACCTCAATCGCGTGCATTTCTCAACTGGAGGCTCGACCGCGGTCGACAGCGCATTGCGTCTGGTGCACTTTTACCAGCAATGCGCGGGCAGGCCGCAAAAGGTGCACGTAATCGCGCGCCGACAAGCCTATCATGGATCAACCTATGCCACGATATCGATCGGCTACAAAGAGGCGGATCGGCGGCACGGGTTCCGATACATCGAGGACACCATCCATCACGTTTCGGAACCGGACTTGTACCGGGCGCCTGACGGTATGGGAGAAGCGGAATTCTGCAATCATCTGGTCAAGGAATTCGAGGACAAGATCGCCGAGATAGATCCGGACAGGGTGGGGGCGTTCTTTGCCGAGCCGGTCATGGGGGCCGGAGGCGTACTGGTGCCGCCCGGCGACTATCTCAAGCGGATGCACGAGGTCTGCAAGCGCCACGACATCCTGTATGTATCCGACGAGGTGGTCACCGCATTCGGCCGCCTGGGGCACTGGTTCGCGTCCGAGGACGTGTTCGGAATCGTTCCGGACATAATTTGCTCGGCAAAGGGGCTCTCATCGGGCTATTTGCCGATCGGCGCGACGATTTACTCGGATCGCATTCACGATGCCATCTCATCCGGTGATCCTTCGCGCGTCTACACCAGTGGCTTCACCTATGCCGGGCACCCGGTCTGCTGCGTGGCTGCACTGAAGAACATCGAAATCATGGAGCGCGAGAACATTCTCGAACATGCCCGGGAGGTCGGAGACTATTTCGGCGAACGACTCCGCGATCTGGAAGGGATGAAACTGGTCGGCAACGTCCGCGGAATCGGCTTGATGCGCTGCCTGGAAAACGTTCTCGACCGGACCACCAAGGAAGCGCTGCCGGAAGAGGTCGATATCGGCAAACGCGTTTCCGACGCAGCGGAATCCCTCGGCGTGCTGGTGCGCCCGATCGGACGGCTGAACGTGATGTCGCCGCCGCTGATCGTCACCAAGTCCGAGATTGAATTCGCCGTCGATCGCCTTGGAAAGGCGATAGAGCGTGTTCACGACGACCTTGTCAGGGATGGTTGGACACCGGTCTGACGC
>VYCX01000494.1:0-1242 GCA_009843725.1 Boseongicola sp. SB0675_bin_26 | reverse complement strand
AACGCCACAGTCGGTCAGCGGTCAAGGACCAAGGTGTCCTCCGCCCGCCAGCTGAGCCAGACCTGATCGCCCACATCTCCGTTCTCGATGGTTGATCGGGTATCGTTCTGGACAGTGACCGACATGGGTGGACCGCTGGCTGGCTGAACACGGATGTGCGACGTGTCGCCGTAATAGGCCCAGTCAACAATGCGGCCCCGAACGAGGAGGCTGGAATCTGGCTTATCTGCGGTCATGCGGATCTTCTCGGGCCTGACCGCCAGCGAAACCGGTCCCTGCGCATGTCCCGAATGCGGGACCGTCACCTTGCCGAGGTGCGCGACGTCGACCGTGACGCCTTGGTCGGAGGCTCCCGTGACCTGCCCGTCAAGGAGGTTCACCTTGCCGATGAAGTCAGCGACAAATCGCGAGTGTGGCGATTCATAGAGCAGTTCGGGGGTCGCAATCTGCTCCACGCGCCCCGACCGCATCACGGCGATGCGATCAGCCATGGACAGGGCCTCGTCCTGATCGTGGGTGACAATGACGAACGTGATTCCGACCTCTTCCTGCAAGCGCGCCAGCTCAAGTTGCATCTGTTCGCGCAGCTTTGCGTCGAGCGCTGACATCGGCTCGTCAAGGAGCAGCACCTTGGGGCGCTTCACCAGCGCCCGAGCAAGGGCGACACGTTGGCGCTGGCCGCCGGAGAGCTGGTCCGGCTTGCGATCGCCCAAGTGGGCCAGCTGGACCATCTCCAGGGCCTCCTCCGCCCTCTGCCGGGTCTCGGCTGCAGGAACTCCGGTCACCTTCAGCCCGTATCCCACGTTCGCCAGCACTGTCATGTGCGGGAACACGGCGTAGGACTGGAAGACCATGTTCACCGGTCGCTTGTTGGGTGCCATGGTGCTGACATCGACGCCGTCGATCAGGATTTCCCCCGTGGTTGGCGTCTCGAAGCCCGCCAGCATGCGCAGGAGCGTGGTCTTGCCGCAGCCGGACGGGCCGAGCACCGCAAAGAACTCGTTCGCCGAAATTTCGATGTCGGCATTGTCGACCGCGGCGATCCCGCCGAACTTCTTGGTGACGTTGCGAATGGAAATGATGCTCATGGACTGCCTGCCTGACCCGGGCGCTGAACCCGCAGCATCAGCGCCGCGACGATCAGCGTGATCACCACCAGCACGGTCGAGGCGGCGTTGACCTCGGGGGTCACGCTGAAGCGGACCATGGAATAGACCTTGACCGGAAAGGTCACGGTCTCCG
>VYCX01000214.1 GCA_009843725.1 Boseongicola sp. SB0675_bin_26 | reverse complement strand
AAGCCTCAGGCGATCCTGCGCACAAATGTCGAGGCGCCGGTGCTTTGCGCGCAGGCCGCGGCGCCCCACATGGCCGCCTCCGGGTGGGGCAGGATCATCAACATTGGCGGCTTGTCGGCGCACCGCGGCTCCAAGGGTCGGGTGCATGTCGCGGCCTCGAAGATGGCAATGGTCGGCGTGACGAGAGCATTGGCCACGGAACTTGCCAGCGACAACGTAACCTCGAACATTGTTGTGCCCGGAATGATCGATACGGTGCGGGGAGCTTCGGCGGGGGCTTCGCCGCACGGCGGCCATCCAAACCTCCTGGGCCGACCTGGCACGGCAGTGGAAGTTGCGCACGTCGTGGTGTGCCTCTGTCACCCCAACGCCGCCTATACCACTGGCCAGACAATTCATGTCAACGGCGGCAGCTATCTCGACTGAGCCGTTCCGATGACAGCAATCGCGGAAACACTCGCTGGCTGGGGCAACGACCTGACCGCCTCGAAGATCCCGGACGGCGTCGCGGCAACACTGCGCCGAGCGATGCTGGATGCCGGGGGACTCATGGTCGCGGCGCGGAACATGGGCTATGTCGCCGCCGCCCGCGACAGCGTCGAGGCGGCGGGCGCATGCACTGCGATAGGACATGTCGGCGGCTTCAGCGCTGGGGACGCAGCGCTGGTCTCGGGCATTGCGGCGCATGGCGAGGACTTCGACGACACGTTTGAAGGCACGCCGGTGCATGTCGGTGCCGTGCTGGTTCCCGCACTTCTTGCGGTGACCGAGCGCGACGGGCTGCCGGGTGAGGATCTCCTGCGCGGACTCGCGGCGGGGGGAGAACTGGCCTGCCGCATGGCCGTTGTGGCACCGACGGCGATCCATAGAGCGGCGTTTCACCCCACTGCAGTGATCGGCGCCCTTGCCGCGGCTTTCGGCGTCGCCACTGCGAAGCGGCTGGTCCCGCAGCAGACGGCTTGCGCCATGGGCATCGCAGGTTCAATGGCTTCGGGAATCATCGAGTATCTGGCCGAGGGCACCTCGACCAAGCGACTGCATCCGGGATGGGCAGCGCAATCTGGCATCCGCGCCGTTGCGCTGGCCGAACGCGGCTTCACCGGACCGCGCACCGTGCTTGAAGGGGAGCACGGCTTTTTCACGGCCTTTGCACACCCGGAAATCCCGCGCGATTTCGGGCGCTTGACGAACGGGCTGGGCGAATCCTGGGAGCTGGAGGGCCTCGCGTTCAAGCCGTACGCATGCGGAACCATGGCCCAGCCGTTCATCGACGCCGCGATCAAGCTGCGGGCACGGGTGCCCAACCACGAAGCGGTTGAAGAGATCGTGGCACCGACGGCCGAGGCGATCCTGCACCGGCTGTGGGAACCGAAGGCCGAGAAGGCCGCGCCCTCGACACCCTATTCCGCCAAGTTCAGCGTTCCCTACTGCATCGCCCTGGGGCTCATGCGTGGCACCGCCGGGCTTGGCGAATTCACTGGCGAGGCGATCCGCGACCCCGGGCTGCTGCAGACTGCCGCCAAGGTTCGCTACGAGGTCGACCCCAGCGACCCGTACCCCGACAACTACGTGGGCGCGATCACCGTCCGGTTGCGGGACGGAACGGAATTTACGGCGGCACAGCCCTGCCTGCGCGGTGGCCGCAGCGATCCGCTGAGCGAAGCTGCGCTCGAGGCAAAGTTTCGCGCCAATGCGGAGTTCGGGACCTGGCCAGATGCGCTGGCCGACGAGTTTCACGCCTGCTGCGCCGCCGCATTCACCGCTGACCGACCGGGCGACCTCGCCCGGTTCCGCGCTTGACAGGAGATCGACATGCCACATCAGCCCGCATCGTCCGCGCTTTCGCACATTCGCGTGCTTGACCTGACGCGCGTTCGCTCGGGTCCGACGGCCGTGCGTCAGCTTGCCGACTGGGGTGCCGACGTCATCAAGATCGAACAGCCTGCCTCGCTCGAGGCCGACGGCGCCTTGGGTGCAGGCCGGAACACGGCCGATTGGCAGAACCTGCAGCGCAATCGCCGTTCTTTGACGCTGAACCTGAAGGATCCCAAGGGCATGGAGCTGTTCCGCCAGCTGGCGGCGACGGCGGATGTGGTGGTTGAAAACTTCCGACCCGACGTGAAGGACCGGCTGGGGTTCGACTACGCGAGCCTGAAGGCGATCAATCCGAAGATCATTCTCGCCAGCATTTCGGGTTTCGGCCACTCCGGGCCTTACGCCAATCGTCCGGGCTTTGACCAGATCGCTCAGGGAATGGGCGGACTGATGTCGATTACCGGCGACCCCGACGGTGGACCGATGCGGGTTGGCATCCCAATTGCCGACCTGTCGGCAGGTCTTTTCGCGGCGCTCGGCATCCTGACAGCGCTGATCGAGCGCGAGAAGTCGCACGAGGGCCAGTGGCTGTCCACGTCGCTCCTGCAATCGCAGATCTTCATGCTGGACTTTCAGGCTGCGCGCTGGCTGATGCAAGGCGAGGTCGCGCCGCAAGTTGGCAACGAGCACCCGACGAGCGTACCGACCAACCGCTATCTGACAAAGGACGGCGCAATCAACATCGCCGTTGCGGGCGATCAGATATGGCGACGGCTTTGCGGCGCCCTCGGACGGCAGGACTGGGCCGAGGACGAGGGCCTTGCGACCAACGGCAAGCGCAATTCACGGCGCGACGAGTTGAATTCGGCGCTTGGCGAGATCGTCAAGGAGAAGACCAGCGCCGAATTGGTTGACCTCCTGACCGAAGCAGGCGTGCCCTGCGGCCCGATCTACCGCATCGACGAGATGTTCGACGATCCGCAGGTCCGGCATCTGGACATCGTCCAACCGCTCGAAACCGAACCATTCGGCGAGACCCGCGCCTTGGCCCAGCCATTCCAGTTGAGCCGCACCCCAAGCACTCTTGAAGCCTCGCCGCCGACGCGTGGCCAACACACTGTGGAAATCCTGGAAGAGCTTGGGGTCGACGCAGGTGACATTGCCGCGCTTCAGGAACAGTCCGTCGTGTAAACAGAAGACAAGGAACCGCAAATGACCGCTGACACCATGCCTGTCCAGCCTTCCGACAAGATCCTCACCCGAGTCGAGGGTGCGGCCGGACACGTGATCTTCAACAATCCCGAACGGCACAATGCCGTCTCGCTGGAAATGTGGGACGCCGTGGAACAGGCACTTTCGGCCTTCGCCGAGGACGACACCGTGCGCGTGACGGTCCTTTCCGGCGCCGGAGGCAAGGCCTTCGTGTCGGGCGCTGACATCTCGAAGTTCGAGAAGGAGCGCGGCTCGAAAGAGGCGACCGAGCGTTACGACGCCCGGCTCAGGGCGGTCTATGACGCCATCGAAAACTACCCGAAGCCCACCATAGCCATGATCAACGGTCATTGCATTGGCGGCGGGCTGAACCTGGCGGCATGCGCGGACATACGCATTGCCTCGGCCAAGTCGCGCTTTGCCATGCCGGCAGCGAAGCTGGCGCTGGGCTATCCATTCGACGCGATCCGGCGGCTGGTCAATGCCGCGGGCGCCGCCGCAGCCAAGCAGTTGATGTTCACTGCCAGATCGATCGATGCAGAGACGGCGCTGCGGATCGGACTTGTCCAGGAAGTCGTGGCCGAGGATGCCTTGGAAGAACGGGTGGCGGTGCTGGCCGACACCATCGCCAGCAATGCGCCGCTGACCATTCGCGCCATGAAGTACATCACGACCCAGGTGATGCTCGCTGACCCCGCGGCGCGCGACCTGGCGCGCTGCAACGAAGTGGTCGCCGACTGTTTCGCTTCCGAAGACTATGTCGAGGGGCGCAAGGCCTTCATGGAAAAACGGAAACCTGACTTCAAGGGTCGCTGACGGCGTGGAATACGGTACCTTGTTTTTCGCCTACTTGGCGGTAGCGGCCTTCGGCACCGCGATGTTGCACAGCGTTGGCGGGTTTGCCGGAGCGTTGTTGATGGCAATCGCCGTGGCGCCGGTCCTGGGGGTCAAGGAAACCGTGCCGGTGGTGGCGACGGCCATGACGATCAGCCATGCGTCGCGAGCTTGGCTCTTCCGCAAGGCGGTGGACTGGGACGCGTTTCGCATGTTGATGTGCTTCGGGTTGCCATTCATAGTGCTGGGCGTCCTGTTCTATGTCGAACTTTCCGAACGGGCAGTGGCGTTGTTCCTTGGCACGTTCCTGCTTGTGACACTGCCGCTCAGGCGCTACCTGGCCGGCAAGAGCATCGCGGTTCCACGCAGGGCCATCGCGGCCGTGGCAGTGCCTTACGGGTTCATCTCGGGTACCAGCTTTGGTGCTGGAATGATCCTTGCTCCCTTCATGCTGGGAGCGGGAATCGTGGGCGAAACGCTCCTGGCAACAGTTGCGGTAAGCGGGGTGATGCTGAATGTCACCAAGACAGTCGCCTTCGGCCTGTCGCCCCTCCTGACCACGGAACTGGCTGCATTGGGCGTGGCATTGGGGCTGTGCACTTTCCCTGGCCACGCGGTCGGGCGCTGGATTGTGCGGCGAACTTCGATTCGGGTGCACACGCTTGTCCTGGAGGCATTCGTCGGCATCGGAGCGGCCTACATGCTCTGGAAAGGGTTGTCGGGATGAATCCACTCGCAGACGCACTGGTCGCGCCGCTTGAATCGCGCGGTGACGCGGTTCTGATCCTGCC
>VYCX01000388.1 GCA_009843725.1 Boseongicola sp. SB0675_bin_26 | reverse complement strand
GCGTCGTCCTGGCCGGGATCGGTGTCGATGATGATCTTGCGCCGCGCCATTGTTCCTTCCGGAAGAAAGCTTGAACACGTTGCGGCCACCGTGTCCACCCGCCCCTGCGCTTGTGAAGAGGCGCAGGGGCGGATCCGTGTCCGTGCACGGCTGTCGACCTCGGGCGTCGTTCAGCCGTCGTAGTCGACCTCCTCGGTGATGCGCAGCGCTTCGTCCCTGAAGTTGGCGATCGTCTGGAGATTTGCGTCATCGGCATTGAACTTGCCGAACGCCTCAACCACCGCGAGTGCCGAAACATTCGGGTTCACGGGGTATTCGCTGTTGATTTCCGCATAGAGCCTCTGGCCTTCCTCCGATGCCAGAAACTCGACCAGCTGGATGGCGGCTTCCCGGTTCGGCGCCGCCTTGGTGAGCGCGACACCCGAGACATTCACGTGCGTTCCACCGCTTTCGAATGTCGGGAAGACGATGCGGACACTGTTGGCCCAGGCCTTCTGCTCATCGTTCTTCATCATGAGGGCCATGTAGTAGGTGTTGCCAATCGAGATGTCGCATTCCCCGGCCCAGATCGCCTTGACCTGCGCGCGGTCGTTGCCTTGCGGCTTCCGGGCCAGGTTGGCCTTGACACCCGCGAGCCAGTCTCGGGCGTATTCCGCGCCGTGCTGCTCAATCATGCCTGCGGTGAGCGCCAGCATGTAGACGTGCGTGCCGGAACGTGTGCAGATCCTGCCTTTCCACTTGGGATCAGCCAGACCTTCGTAAGTCGTCACTTGGCCATCCGCGACGCGGTCCGTGGAGGCGTACACGATGCGCGCACGAGTCGTCAGCGCCGTCCACTCGCCGTCCGGGTCACGGTATTGTTTCGGCACGTTGGCCTTGATGCTGTCGGTCACGAGCGGGTCGAGCACGCCGGCGGACTTAAGCGCGTCAAGCCGGCCTATGTCGACCGTGAAGGCCAGGTCGGCCGGAGAGCGGGCGCCTTCCGCCTTCAGGCGTTCGGCCATTCCCTTGTTCAGGAACGCGACGTTGACCTTGATGCCTGTCTGCTCGGTGAAGACGTCGAAGAGCGGCTGAATCAGTTCAGGCTGTCGATAGGAGTACACGTTGACCTGATCTGCAGACGCCGGTGCCACCGTGGTCAGGGCCGCGACGGCGAGGGCTGTCATGCGCATGGCGAAGTTCCTTTCATTTGATTCGCACGACGCAAATACCTGAGTGTTTTACTAAGATCAATAGGCGACTTTTTTGGTCGGAATAAATTTGCGGCTGCTGCCGCGTTGACCGGAAGCTCGCGATGCCGTGCAACGGCAGGGCTTCGAGGTCTGGCGGGCGCACGCTGGCTTCGGTGGTCGTCCTGCGACCGGACCGAAAGGCGCGGCCGGTCAGGTGCCGCGCCCAGGTTGCGTCGGTTGCGCCTTCTCATCCTGCTTGATTGCCTCCCAGATGCCATCCATTTCGGCAAGCGTGGCTTCGGCGGGGAGTCTGCCGGTCGCGGCCAGCCGGTCTTCGACAGATGCAAACCGTCGTTCCACCTTGGCGTTGGCGTGCCGTAGTGCGGCTTCGGGATCAATGCCCCAGTGCCGAGCGAGATTGACCAGCGAAAATAGAAGGTCGCCGAACTCTTCATCGATGCTGTCATTTGTGACGCTGAATGCCACGTTCAATTCCGCAATCTCTTCCGCGACCTTGTCCAGAACCGGACGGGAATCTTCCCAGTCAAAGCCGACTGCCGCCAGGCGCTTTTGCAGTTTCATGGCTCTGAGCAGGGCCGGGAGCCCGAGCGCGACGCCGTCGAGGGTCCGTGTCTCGCCCAATGCTGTGCGCTCCGCCGCCTTGGCGGTTTCCCAGTCCCGGGACTGTTCGCTCGCAGACTTGTCGCGACTGTCGGAGCCGAAGACATGCGGATGACGGGCAATCATCTTGGCGCAGATTCTCCGCGTTACGCTGGCGAGGTCGAAGCGCTCTTCCTCACTGCCCATCTGGCAGTGATAGACGACCTGCAGAAGCAGATCGCCCAGTTCGCCTTCCAGGTCATCCCAGGATTCGCGCTCGATGGCATCGGCAACCTCGTAGGCTTCCTCGATCGTGTAGGGCGCAATCGAGGCGAAATCCTGCTCGATGTCCCAAGGGCAGCCGGTCTCGGAATCGCGGAGGCGGCGCATGACTTCGATCAGCTTCGATGTGCCGTCGGGCATGTCGTGAACAGGATCGTGGTCAGCCATGTCAGCCCCTTGGCTCGGATGTTTGGCAGGCGCAGCTTTCGCCGGAAACGCTGGGAGGTTCAATGGCTTTGGAAACTGCAGCAATCGAGGTTCACGAAGTGAACGGCGACGCGAGGGATTTCTTCGAGCGCGATTGCCGTGAGGAGGTGGCGCAGCGTTTCGATCACGCTCGCATGTCGGCACTCGCTGCCACGCGCGTCGCTTGCGGCATGATTGGGCTCCGGCGATGGAACCGGCTCTGACCGTCCAGCCACTTCGCGAGACCGGTCTTGAACTGAAGGGGAGCGGCCATGCCTTCCCGAAGCGAAAGTCAGCCAAGCCTCAGGCCGGAGGTGGAGCCAGGCGCCGCAGACGTTCGAGCGGTGCCAGCCGCAGTTCCGATGACAGGCAACCCTGCCCGGTGTCACGCCAGGTCGGGACGTTCAAAGACATGTCGCATTGCGCCATGAAGGACCTGCCATTGACGGTCAGGCAGACGGTCTCCCCAAGTGACACACGCAGTCCCTGCGTGTCCGTGCAATAGCATTCCACGGTCTTGCCGCTTGGCGACTTGACGTCGGCCAGGACAGGCGTGGCCACAAGGGCGAGGAGAATGGCTGCACGAAGCATGGCGCAATTCTATCCGATTCAAGCCGAATTGGAAGACTGTCCACGTGGCCGTGAAGCAGGAATGTGCCTTCGTTGCCGCCATCGTTGAGGTCGCCAATCTTGACGCGGCGCGGTCAATGCGTGAGACGAAGGCATGGTACCCCTCGACACACTTGAGCATATCCGTGAGCGCTTTCAGTTCCTGGAGGCGAAAATGGCAAGTGGCGTTCCGGGCGGCGAAATCGCGGACCTCTCGCGGGAGTATGCCGAACTGAAGCTCCTCGTGACCGAGATAGACGCCTATCGGGCGTTGCTTGCCGCACGGGACGAAGCCGAGGCGATGCTGGAAGATCCCGAAATGCGCGGGCTTGCCCAGGAGGAGCTTGCCAAGGTGAAGGACGAACTCCCGATCCTGGAGCAGCGCCTTAAGATTGCGCTTCTGCCAAGGGACGCCGCTGATTCGCGACCCGCAATCGTCGAGATTCGTCCCGGCACCGGCGGCGAGGAGGCCGCGCTTTTTGCCGGGGAACTGCTGCGGATGTATCAGCGTTACGCGGAGGGTCGAGGCTGGAAGTTCTCGATGATCGAGTTGTCGGAATCCGAACTTGGCGGCGTAAAGGAGGCCGTCGCCAATGTCGAGGGGGAAGGCGTGTTTGCACGCATGAAATTCGAGAGCGGGGTTCACAGGGTCCAGCGTGTGCCGGAAACGGAATCCGGCGGGCGAATCCACACTTCCGCGGCCACTGTCGCAGTCTTGCCGGAAGCCGAGGAAGTCGATGTCGACATTCCTGCCGGCGACATTCGCATCGACACGATGCGGGCAAGCGGATCGGGAGGGCAGCACGTGAACACGACCGATTCGGCGGTAAGGATCACCCATGTTCCGTCAGGCATCGTGGTGACGTCCTCGGAAAAGTCCCAACACCAGAACCGGGCGATCGCCATGGCCCGGTTGCGTGCAAAGCTCTACGACATGGAGCGGCAAAGGATGGCGGAAGAGCGTGCGAGCGACCGGAAGGCCAAGGTGGGGTCGGGGGACCGCTCGGAAAGAATCCGGACCTACAACTTCCCGCAAGGCCGGATGACGGATCATCGCATCGGGTTGACCATCTACCGGCTTGCCGAGGTCCTTGGCGGCGATCTCGACGGAGTCATAGATGCCCTGATCGCTGCGGACCAGGCAGAGAAGCTGGCGGAGCAGGGGCTGTGATCCACGGGACAAGATGTCGCGATGTGGCCGCAATCCGTGTGCCGGACACCCCCGTGATCGGGCAGGACGACTGGATTGCCCGGTTGCGCGCCGCGGGCGTGCCAGACGCAGCGGGCGACTTTCGGCGGATTTTCTGCTGGGCTTATGGCGTGGGCACGACCGATCCTGAACCGCAGACCCGTGATGCACCGAACGCGCTGGCGCTTCGGATGCTGGACCTTGGGGTTGCCGAGAGGGAAACGAGGCGGCCGGTATCCCAGATCATCGGCAAGCGGGAATTCTGGAAGGGTACGTTCAAGGTCACGCACGACGTGCTTGATCCCCGTCCGGAGACGGAACTGCTGGTCGAACTGGGCATTCAGGATCCGTTTGACCGCGTTCTGGATCTCGGAACCGGATCCGGCTGCATCGTCGTGTCGCTCCTGATGGAGCGTCCGAACGCACTCGGCGTCGGCACGGACATTTCGGAGAAGGCATTGCGGGTGGCCGGGGAAAATGCCGAATCCATGGGCGTGGCTGAACGCGTGAACCTGCGGGTTTCGGACTGGTACGACGATGTGGGCGGACGTTTCGATCTCATCGTGTCCAACCCACCCTACATCGCGGAAGACGAATTCGGGGACTTGCCGCCGGAG
>VYCX01000186.1 GCA_009843725.1 Boseongicola sp. SB0675_bin_26 | reverse complement strand
GCGCGGCTGAACTGAATCGCCGATTCGCGCATCATGCGGCGGCGGAAGTTCTGGCACATGCCCTGCACGACCCCGAGATGGGCAGCGCAGCCCTTGTCTCGTCGTTCGGTGCCGAGGCGATCGCGCTCCTGCACATGGTCAGCGTCATCGACCGGACAACCCCCGTCCTCTTCCTTGACACGGAAATGCTGTTTCCGGAAACGCTGGACTACCAGCGCGAGGTCGCCCGGCGCCTAAGGCTCACCGATGTTCGCGTAATCCGGCCGGATCGTGACCCCTTGTTCCGGAACGATCCGGGCAGCGACCTGCACAGGCGCGATCCGGATGCCTGCTGCCAATTGCGGAAGACCGAGCCGCTGCAGGGTGCATTGGCCGGATTCGACACATGGGTGACCGGGCGCAAGCGGTATCACGGAGGGCGGCGGGCAGCGCTGGATTTCTTTGAGGCGGACGACGGCACGTGGATCAAGGTCAACCCGCTCGCGCATTGGTCGACTTCAGACGTGCAGGACTACATCGGCAACAACCGCCTGCCACGGCATCCCCTCGTCGCAAGGGGCTTTCCGTCGATTGGATGCCTGCCCTGCACGACGCGCGTCGCACCGGGAGAGGACCTGCGCGCAGGGCGCTGGCGCGGGCGCGACAAGGACGAATGCGGGATTCACTTCGTGGCGGGCCGGCCGGTTCGCAAGACCCGGGGAGGGGAACCCGCATGACGATTCTCGTAACTGACAGCGGATTTCACGCGGAGGAACGGGCCTGGGACTTTCGGTCGCCCGACCAGCTTCCGGTTGGCCAGACCGGCCTCGCCGTGGAGCTTGCGTCGGACACTGATCCGACAACGCTGAGCGACCACCTGAAGGCCATTGACCTGATCCGCGTGAACTTCCCGGAATTCGCTGACGGACGCGGCTTCACCATTGCCCGCGTCCTGCGCCTCATGGGATACAGTGGCCGCATTCGTGCCGCCGGCCACGTGATTGCCGACCAGTACGCAATGGCCCGCCGCGCGGGTTTCGACGAGGTCGAGATCGATGACGAGCTCGCCGCCCGCCAGCCAGAGGAACAATGGTTGCGGCGGGCCAATTGGCAGTCCAATGACTACCAGGCCATGCTGCGCGCATAAGGCCGTTTACTCCACCAAGCGCAATCTCTAGGAAGGGACGCCGATGCAAACGGCGCAAGAGACATGACAGACCAGATGCCAGTGACCACTGTGAATGCCAAGACGGTAACGTTGCCTGATGCCCAGACCGTGACACATGTCCGGCACTGGACAGACCGGCTGTTCTCCTTCCGCGTGACACGGCCAGCATCCCTGCGCTTTCGTTCGGGCGAGTTCGTGATGCTCGGACTCATGGGAGACAACGGCAAGCCTCTTCTCCGCGCCTATTCCATTGCCTCTCCTGCCTGGGACGACGAACTGGAGTTCTACTCGATCAAGGTTCCGGACGGCCCGCTGACCTCACGCCTGCAGCATGTCCGGGAGGGAGAGCAGATCATTCTTCGCACCAAGCCCGTAGGAACGCTGGTGCTGGACGCGCTGCTTCCTGGAAGCCGCCTCTGGCTCTTTGCCACCGGAACCGGCATCGCGCCCTTCGCCTCGCTGGTGCGGGATCCGGAAACCTATGAACGATTCGGCGAAGTCATCCTGATGCACACCTGCCGCGATGTGGCGGAGCTGGACTACGGCCGCAAGCTTGTCGAGAGCATCCGTGCCGACGACCTGCTGGCCGAGCTCATCGGCGAGGGCTTTGCGGACAGGCTGAGATACTATCCTTCGACCACGCGTGAGCGCAGCGCGACGATGGGGAGGATCACCGACAACATCATGACGGGCAAGGTGCTCACCGACCTTGCCATAGACGGCATCAGTCCTGAAAAGGATCGCGGCATGGTCTGCGGGTCGTTCGAATTCATCAAGGACATGAAGGCCGTTCTCGAGGGATTCGGGCTTGAAGAGGGCGCAAACAGCGATCCGAAGCACTACGTTGTCGAGAAGGCGTTTGTCGGCGACGGCATCTGACGTCCGAATCGGACTCGGCCCGTCTGCGCGGCAGGCCGGGCTCGAGAACCGGTGGCCGGGCCGCCCCTCCAGGCAGGCGCGAAGACTTGCAACAGGGCGGCAGGAAACTGCGGTCGCGCTCGCCGTTTTGTCTTGCAAATCCGGTTGAATCCCCTCAAGTCCGGGCATAATTTCGTGCACCTGTAGGAACAACAAAGGGACATATCACCATCGCACGCAGACCGCACAACGCACCTCCGGTGCGTGACACAGGCCCACGGGTAAACGACCGAATCCGCGCGCCTGAAATCCGGCTCATCGGAGCCGACGGAGAAAACAGGGGCGTTGTCTCGCCGGAGCAGGCCCTCGAACTTGCCGAGGAATCCGGGCTGGACCTCGTGGAAATCTCTCCGAATGCCTCGCCGCCAGTCTGCAAGATCATGGACTACGGCAAGTTCAAGTACGAGCAGCAGAAGCGCGAAAGCGACGCTCGCAAGAAGCAGAAGACCATCGACGTCAAGGAGGTCAAGTTCCGCCCGAACACGGACATCCACGACTATGACGTCAAGATGCGAAACGTGACGCGATTCCTGGAATCAGGTGACAAGGTGAAGGTAACGCTGCGATTTCGCGGGCGCGAGATGGCGCATCTGAACCTCGGCCGCGACCTTCTGGAGCGCGTTGCCAACGACATCAAGGCAATCGGCAAGATCGAGAACATGCCAAAGATGGAAGGCCGGCAGATGGTCATGATGATCGGACCCGCAAAGTAGCAGGGGCTGCCGTGCCGCGAGCGCTGGCCGCGGGAGGGGTCGAGGCATGAACGCGCAAGACGGAATCAACGCCAGGAATGCACCGGATCTCTCGGCATTTGCATGGGAGGACCCGTTCCGTCTCGCCGACCAGTTGACCGAGGACGAACGAATGCTGGCCGAGTCGGCCCGGGCGTTCGCGGACGGTCGCCTCGCACCCCGGATCCGCGCAGCCTATGCCGAGGAGCGTGTGGAACCGGAAGTCATGGCGGAGATGGGAGAGGCCGGGATGCTGGGTGTCACGATTCCCGAAGAGTTCGGCGGTCTGGGCTCCAGCTATGTCACCTATGGCCTCGTGGCCCGCGAAATCGAGCGAATCGATTCCGGCTACCGCTCCATGATGTCGGTCCAGTCTTCGCTGGTGATGTACCCGATATTCGCCTACGGCTCGAACGCGCAGCGCGAGAGGTACCTTCCGGGCCTCGCGGCGGGCAGCCTCATCGGCTGCTTCGGCCTGACCGAGGCCGATGCGGGCTCCGATCCGGGCGGCATGAAGACCCGCGCCGAAAGGGCCGGCGGCGGCTACAGGCTGAACGGTTCAAAGACGTGGATCTCAAACTCCCCGATTGCCGACGTCTTCGTCGTTTGGGCCAAGTCCGACGACCACGGCGGCAAGATTCGGGGCTTCGTGCTCGAAAGGGGCGCAAAGGGGCTGTCCGCACCGAAGATCGAGGGCAAGCAGTCGCTGAGAGCAAGCGTGACCGGGGAGATCGTGCTCAATGACGTCGAAGTCGGCGAGGAGGCGCTCCTGCCCGGTGTCGAGGGGCTCAAGGGTCCCTTTGGATGCCTGAACCGGGCGCGTTACGGCATCGCCTGGGGGGTGTTGGGAGCCGCCGAGTTCTGCTGGACGGCGGCGCGGCAATACGGCCTCGTTCGCAAGCAGTTCGGCAGGCCGATTGCGGCAACCCAGCTGTTCCAGAAGAAGCTTGCCGACATGCAGACCGAAATAGCGCTCGGACTTCAGGGCACGTTGCGGGTGGGCAGGCTGATGGACGAAGGACGTGCGGCCCCAGAGATGATCTCGATCCTGAAGCGCAACAATTGCGGCAAGGCGCTCGACATCGCCCGCATGGCGCGCGACATGCATGGCGGCAACGGGATCTCGGAGGAGTTCCAGGTCATTCGCCACGCGATGAACCTGGAGACAGTGAACACGTACGAAGGCACGCACGACATTCACGCGCTGATTCTGGGCAGGGCACAGACCGGACTGCAGGCGTTCTTTTGAGTCGGCCCTGCCACGGCGCGCCTTGCAGGTCCGATTGAAGCGTCAAGGACTCCGCTTCGGCCGTTCGACCTGACCATGCGAGGTCGGCATGGACGCGACACGCCTCCGGCCAGCACGAACGAAAGGCTCCCGCCAGGGCCTGGCCCCGGCCAGGCGCCGGGTCACCTCAACTGTCGTAGTCAGGCGCCCTTGCGGCACGTACGCGGTCTTGCAGGCGCGGCAGCAGGACGCCGGCGAGCACGCCGATTGCCAACGGCACCGCGTGGTCCTCCGACACCAGCCAAGACGCGACCGCCGCAAGCAGGACGCATCCGGCGAGCGCCACTGCGCGCAGCTCGACCGCCTTGATCGAGTCCTCCTCAATCGAGAGGCTCCGCGACAGCAGCCTTCTTGCATGAACTTCGGAACGGGAGGCTCCCCAGCCTGCGACCAGGCCCAAGACAAACGCCACCATCATCATTTCACCCTTTCACGTCTCTCCACGAAAGTTCTAGCCGAATTCCCGTCCGATTTCGAGACTCTGGCACCCCGGCACCCGTTCCGATAGAGGAGAGGCATGAGTGGCGCCACGCTGACCATCAGGCGGCCAGATGACTGGCATCTGCACCTGCGCGACGGC
>VYCX01000083.1 GCA_009843725.1 Boseongicola sp. SB0675_bin_26 | reverse complement strand
TCTACTTCCATGACAATGACGGAATCGAGGTCGAGGTCGTCCAGTACGACTGACGATTTGGCAGAACTGCCAAACGCAGGACTTGATCCCGGAGAAATCGTGGACCGCGTCCATGATGTCATGGAGCGCGACAACCTGCCAACTTGTCCAGTCGCCACATGCCGACCCGTCCGCACGTGGCGCGCCCAGACATTGGTCACGACACGCCAATGCAGACGGCGGTCGCCGCCCTCGCCGTCGGAACGGTCTGATGCGCCACAGTCATTGCCAGAAGCTCTCCTGCCAGGTCATGTCCGGCATTTCCTCTACGATCTCGAAGGCAATGGTGTCCGAGAACTCCCGGCCATGACGGTCGGTGACCGTGACCGTCAGGCCATGAACGCCCGCTGGCAGGTCCGCTGGCAGGTCGGCAGTCCATAGATGCTGCGACGAATTGGTCCAAAGCCAGCTGTCCAGTGGTCCGGCCGCACCCGTCCAGATGCTGCCCCGGAACATCTCGTAGCCGTCGTTGCCCGAACTCGACGCGATCGCACGCCGCGTGTCATTGAACTGGCGGAAGATGGCATATGGGTCCGACGCCTCGATCGAGCGAAGCTTGGCCTCGCCGGTACCCGACTGCGTGCGCGTGGCCTCGAACGCGGCACCGCCGCTGATCGACAGCATGACCTTGTGGTCGCGTGTGCCGTTCCAGACATTGACAACGGCCCAACTGCCGCCGTTCAAGTCGCTCCTGGTCAGCATGTTCACATCACCCATTTCATTGACGGACACGGGCGGCAGAACGCTGCCCCGATCACGACCGTGCAGATCGACGTAACCGGCCAGTTTTTCGACCCAGCCTCGATACCGCGGGCTGTTGAACGAGACATGGAACTGCTCTTCGTGGGAATGGGTGAAGGACTTGTAGGATTCGACGTAGTCCGAGCCGTCGAAGTTCAGGATGTAGAACCCGCGCGGGCTGCCGAGACGTTGGTTGGCGCCCGGCACCAGATCGTCGTTAAGGCTGCCCGACCACCACGAGCCGGACAGGGCGCCGGTTACGATCTGGTGGAACGGTGCCGGCCCAACGCCGGTGTTTTCTTCCCAGCCTTCGTAATACTCGCCGGTCAGAATGTTCTCGGTCGTATGCGTGTGGCCTGAGAGCCCAAGCACCTTGCGGTTGCCGAGCACCGCAACCAACGCATCCAGGTTGTCGGTCTGGTGCTTGGCTGCCGTGTTGTCGGTGAAGGTCTGGAACGGCACGTGAGCACTCAGCACGATCAGCTTGTCCGCTGGCACATTGGCCAGGTCGTTCGCCAGCCATTCCAATTGGCGGTCATGGATGACGCCGTTATAGGTCGGCCGGGCGGACGGGTCGCAGAACGGGTGGTCGTCCACTCCGTTGCAGGGGTACCGGACGTTGTCGAGTGTCACGAAATGCACGTTCCCGACGTCGAATGAGTAATATTCCGGTCCCCATTCCCTACGGAAAGTGTCGAAGGAGTGCTGATCGTCTGCCGCATCGAAGTCGAGATCGTGATTGCCGCCCACATAGTATTGCGGCGTGTCTCCGACAGCGATGATCCGCTTGAAGCGCGGGAAGAGCGACAGGTCGTCTCCCATCACGTCGCCCTCGAAAACAAGGCATTCGGTATCCGAATTGTCGCGTGCCGCCAGCATCTTGCCAGCCGTTTCCCGCACGTAGGACACCTGCATGTTGAAGTAGGGCTGCGCGTCCCCAAAGACGAGACATTCAAACTGGACGCGTGCCGAGTTGTCTTCGACCAGCGGGAAATTGACCGCCGCAGGCAAATGTCCCGTGGGCTTGATCCCGCCAAAGCGAAGAGCCGGGGAACCAGCGACTTTGTGGACATAGTTGAATTGCGGCACCAGCATCTCGTCCATTGGCACTGCGTATCCAGCAGGCTTTGTGATGAAGAGATTCATGTCGTCATAGGCCGGCAACTCGTATGTGCCGTCTGAAGCCGTCGCCACGACCTCGCGACCGTTCGAAACAAGCACGCCTTCAATGCCTGCCTCGCCGTCGTCCAATTTGCTGTTGCGGTTGCCGTCGGCGAAAACGGTGCCACGCGCCATGTCTGCGGCACTGTCGCCCGATATGGCTTCGACCGAGCCGATATAGCTCGTATCCTTCGCGAACGCGCCGGAGCCAAGAAATATGGCGGCTGGCACCAAGAAAACTACCCGATACGTCATTCGTTCCTCCATGGTGGGAAATTTGATTGGAGCCAGTATTCAGGTGCAGTGTGTATCATGGAACACAGCACGGTGAACTTTATGTGGCAGGCCGGGAGTTGCCCAATGAATCCGAGCGCCGCGTCGGGTCCCGGCGGCACACATGCTCCAGGCGGAACGACGGCAAGCCTCCGCCAGCCGTTCAGGAGACTGATCTCCTCGACGAGAAATGGAGCGCGTCCCATCCCGGAATCCATGCCCGGCGAATGGCACGAAGACTCCCAAGGGCATGGCTGCCCGGCATTTCGTGATTCAGGCACCTTCAGCATGCCAGAGGGACAGCCCCGGCACCCGGTCCAGGCCAGCCACCAGGAAGCCGCCCGGTTCCGGAACGGGTCTTCGGGACTGCAGTTTCGTGAGTCTCCTGACAAATCGAATTGCCGGGCTCGTCGCCCGGGCCTATAGCCGCACTATGCCCGACTCAGTCCGCGCCGAAGATCTTCCAGAACTGCGCAGGCAGGCACGCGCGCTCATCCGCCTCGGCCTGCCCATTGTCGTGTCACAACTGGCGCAAATGGCCATTGTCACGACCGACACGGTCATGATCGGATGGTACGACGTTCCCTCGCTCGCAGCGCTTTCCCTTTCAGGAGGCATCTGGTTCATCATTTTCATACTCGGTTCGGGCTTCGCTTGGGCAGTGATGCCCATCGTCGCTTCGGCAATCGCGCTGAACGACATGCGGGAGGTGCGCCGGGCAACCCGGATGGCAATGTGGCTGTCGGGCCTCTACGGCATAGCCGTCACGCCGCTGTTCCTGTTCTTCGAGCCAATCTTTCTGGCCATCGGCCAGGACGCCCAGGTCGCTCACCTGTCCGGACAATACATGATCTGGCTCGGCCTGGCCACGGCGCCCGCGCTCCTCGTCACAACCCTGCGAAGCTATCTCTCGGCCCTTGAGCGGCCAAATGTCTTCCTTGCCGTGATCCTGTTCACCGGGCTTCTGAACGTGGTGCTGAACTACGCGCTGATATTCGGCAATCTGGGCGCACCGGAGCTGGGCATCGCAGGCGCGGGCATCGCTTCGCTGATCGGAAACCTCGCCTCCTTCGTGCTGCTAGCCCACTTCTCGGCCCGGGTCCGCCCGGACTACGCACTCTTTCGCAACATCCACAGACCGGATCGCATGTTCCTCGGCCGCGTATTCCGGCTAGGCTTGCCCATCGGGCTCACCAATTTTGCGGAGACCGGACTGTTCGCGGCCGCAACGCTGATGATGGGCTGGGTCGGCACGGTTGCGCTCGCGGCCCACGGAGTGGCGCTGCAGGTCGCAAGCCTCACCTTCATGATGCATCTCGGGCTGAGCCAGGCGATAACAGTCCGCGCAGGCCGTGCCTGGGGCATGGGCGACTGGGCACTGCTGAAGGTCTCCAGCCAGGCCGCGATGATCCTCTCTCTTGCAGCCTCCGTGACAACGATCGTGCTTTTCCTCACCCTTCCCGAGTTCCTCATCGGCCTCTTCGTCGACCCGCTGGATCCCGAAAGGCCCGCAATCCTGGCGGTTGGTGCATCGCTGCTTGCCGTGGCAGCCCTGTTCCAGTTCGTCGACTCAGGCCAGGTCATGGCCCTCGGCATGCTGCGCGGCGTTCAGGACACGCGCGTGCCAATGATCATTGCGGTCGTGAGCTACTGGCTTGTCGGCCTGCCGGTCAGCTATTTCTTCGGCTTTGCATTGCGGTTGGAAGGCGTAGGGATCTGGCTCGGGCTTACGGTAGGTCTCGCCTGTGCGTGCATCGCGATGCAGTTCCGATTCTGGACCCGCTACGTCGGGTCGGCAAGGATGACGGGTTGAGGCCGTTTGCCCGGCCCGGCCACGCGACCGAGCCCTGAAGGCCCACGGAAACCGGCCTTGCAATGCAGGCAATCCACCGTCGGCGAATTGGAACGTGCTCTTCTTCGGCAGGAAGCCGGGGAGGCGTGCATGCCCGCCTATTGACGGCCCATCTTTTCCAGTTGCTCCTGAACGGCGGCGAGCTGGGTCCGGATCTCGTCAAGTTCCCCGGAGGCCCCATCCTTCTTGCCATCGCCGTTGGACGCGTCCGGGTCACCCGGCCCGAACGAGCCGGTCATGGCCCTGATGAACGCTTCCTGCTGCGCCTTCATCGCCTCGAACCCGGGCATTGCCGACAGCGGATTGGTCATGCTCTCCATGACCTGCGACTGCCCCTTGCGCAACATCTCGAAGCTCATGGAGAGAAACTGCGGGACAACCGAATGCGCCTGGCTTGTGTAAGATCGGACCAGGTCCGTCAGCACCTCCATCGGCAGGACATTCTCGCCGCGGCTCTCATGCTCGGCAATGATCTGCAGGAGATACTGCCTGGTCACGTCGTCGCCGCTCTTCAGGTCCACGATCTGCACGTCGCGGCCCTCGCGGATGAACCGCGCGATGTCATCCAACGTCACGTAATCCGAAGTCTCGGTATTGTAGAGA
>VYCX01000065.1 GCA_009843725.1 Boseongicola sp. SB0675_bin_26 | reverse complement strand
AACTTATCCACAGCTACCTCCCGGTTCCTTTCTGATACTCGGAGCATACGAGGGGTGGCGGCAACCCGTTTTCACCAGCCCCGCGCCTGTTCGTGCATGCAAGGGTGAGGCATGCCGAAGCAACGGTCACTATTCGCTCAGCCGTTGAGGCGCCTATCGAAACGTTTTGTGGGCTTGAACATCGCCCAAACACGCCACGCAATCAGTTAAGCATATGAGTCCCGAAATTTGCCTGCCTTCCGTGCAGTTCTCCTGACATGCACCATTTTAGGTGCAGACGATGTGGGAATTTTGTCCGGAATCAGTCAAAGGACACTTGGCTTCGAATCAGAACGGGACGGACCATGACCGTGGAGGCGATCATTTTCGACAAGGACGGAACGCTGTTTGACTTTCAGCGCTCCTGGGGTGGCGCGATGGTCGAACTGCTGGAGTCCGCAGTGGCTCCGAAGCGCCTCGAAGACGCAGCGCTCGCTCTTGGCTTTGATTTCGAGCGGGCGAAGTTCATGCCTGGAAGCATCGTCATTGCCGGAACTTCCACCGAAATGGCACGTGTCCTCGCGCCCTACATGCAGAGGGAGGAGCAGGAGGCGCTTTGCCTGATCGATGCAATGGCGGAAAGGGCGCGAATGGTACCGGTGGTGGACCTGGCGTCGTGCCTCGGCAGCCTCAGGCAGGACTATGTGCTCGGGCTTGTCACGAACGACTCCGAGGCGCCATCGCGTCTCCAGCTCGAAACTGCCGGAATTGCAGATTGCTTTGCGTTCATTGCCGGTTGCGACACCGGGTACGGGTCCAAGCCTGCACCCGATCCATTGCTTGCGTTCGCCAAGGCCACGTCGATTGCGCCCG
The DNA here is from genome assembly GCA_009843725.1 of Boseongicola sp. SB0675_bin_26. Classification (GTDB taxonomy): domain Bacteria; phylum Pseudomonadota; class Alphaproteobacteria; order Rhodobacterales; family Rhodobacteraceae; genus JAJEFO01. The sequence goes on along the minus strand of VYCX01000065.1, from coordinate 3,820 downwards.
AGCGAACGCTGATGGTCGGGGACAGCCGGGAGGATCTGGTGGCTGCGAAGGCCGCCGGGATGCGACCCATTGCCGTGCTGACCGGCGTGGCAAAGGCGGAAGAACTGGCATGCGATGCCGAGGCGGTACTTTCCGACATCGGACAGCTTGCCAATTGGATCGCCGACTGAGTCACAGGTGGAACGAAAAACGACAGGACGTGTCGGAATCGGTCATCCAACTTGCGGCACTTCCACCAAGACTCCGGGTGAATCGGGAGTTTTGCAATGTCCAGGCAAGAGCGAAGACGCCGCGCAGGTGGGCGCGCAGGAAACCGCGACAGGAGATCGGGCGAACTGTTCCCGCAAATGCCCTGGCGAATTCCCGTCAATCTGGATGCACCCGCCGAACCGCTGGATGAAGACGGCATCCAGGCAATTCATTCCGGTGCGATGCACATTCTGGAGGAGATCGGCGTCGAGTTTCTGAACGAAGAGGCCTTGGAGATCTTCAAGAAGGCAGGTTGCAAGGTCGACGGGACAAATGTGCGGACGGATCGGGACTGGGTGATGGAAATGGTCGGGCGTGCGCCGCCTTCATTCACGCTTCTGCCACGCAATCCGGACCGAGAGCTGACGATTGGAGGGGGACACATCGTCTTTGGAAACGTCTCGTCACCGCCAAACTACTTTGACCTCGAGCTCGGCAGGAAGGTTCCCGGCACGCGCGAGCAGTGCATCAGGCTCCTGAAGCTCACCCAGCATTTCAACTGCATCCACTTCGCGGGCGGCTACCCCGTCGAGCCTGTCGACATCCATCCAAGCGTTCGGCATCTGGACATGCTCTATGACAAGCTGACTCTGACCGACAAGGTGTTGCACGCATATTCGCTGGGCAAGGAGCGGGTCGAGGACGTGATGGAGATGGTGAGGATCGGCAGCGCGCTCTCGGAGGAGGAGTTTCGAGAGTGCCCGCGGATGTACACGAACATCAACTCCACGTCGCCGCTGAAGCACGACCAGCCGATGATCGATGGCTGCCTGCGTCTGGTACGCCGAGGTCAGGCCGTGGTGGTTTCGCCGTTCACGTTGGCCGGTGCGATGGCGCCGGTGACATTGGCCGGCGCCGTGACCCTGTCGATAGCCGAGGCCCTGTCAGCCATCGCCCTGTTCCAGCATGTCGCGCCCGGCTGCGCCTGCGTGCTCGGTACGTTCACTTCAAACGTGGACATGCAGTCGGGCGCGCCGGCCTTCGGGACGCCGGAATACATGCGCGCGACCCAGATGACGGGACAGTTGGCACGCCACTACGGTCTGCCGCTGCGTTCCTCGGGTGTCTGCGCGGCCAATGTCCCCGACGGACAGTCCATGTGGGAGACATCGAATTCGCTCTGGGCGGCTGTCCAGTCGGGGACGAACATGGTCTATCATGCGGCCGGATGGCTCGAGGGTGGACTGATCGCAAGTCCCGAGAAGTTCGTGATGGACTGCGAAGTGCTCCAGATGATCCAGCGCTACATGGAGCCGGAAGTCGTGGCGACGAACCCCGACGACATCGCCTTGGATGCAATACGGGAGGTTGGTTCCAGCGGGCATTACTTCGGGATCCAGCACACGCAGGATCGATACGAGACCGCGTTCTATCGCCCGTTTGTCAGCGACTGGACGAATTTCGAAGCGTGGATGATCAATGGCGGCATCTGGACGGCGGAACGCGCGCACGCGCTCCACAAGCAGATCATCGAACAGTTCGAACCGCCTCCGCTTGATGACGGCATACGTGACGAACTCGCGGCGTTCGTCGAACGGCGCAAGCGCGAAGGGGGCGCACCGACCGACTTCTGATTGTGCTCTGGATTCGAGATGCGGCCACCGAACGAAGTGCCCCGCACGATGACGTGGGCGTGGCGCATTGCCATTGCCTCGTTGTTTGCAAGCATCTGTCAGGGTGGATGGTGGGCGACCTACGTTTGCCGAAAGTGGTAACTGGCTTGGTAATCGCGTCGTCAGGTTTCGAGTTTTCCCTTGTTTTTAAGGCGTTACGTGATTCGATGGTGGGCGACCTAGGAATCGAACCTAGCATGCGTCTCCGCGAGGGAGTTACAGTCCCCTGCCACACCTTGCGGCCTGTCGCCCACTTGACGATGCCGTCTTCGGCATGCCGGGGTCAGATAACGGTGCGGTCGCGACCGGTCAAGCGGGAATGCGGGTTGCCCTCGCGCCCGCAGGGAGGGATAGCCGGGCAATGAAGGGACCTGATCGGATCACCAGGCGCAGAAACAGGAAACGCGAGTCCGGAATGGACACAATCTGGCTGTTCGGACTGCACGCGGTGCGGCATGCGCTGTCCAATCCGGTGCGCAAGAAACTGCGTCTCGTGCTGACGAGGAACGCATTCGACCGGCTTTCGGAAGTGGTCAGCGAGTCCGGCATCGCGCCCGAAATTGCGGATGCGAGGATGTTTCCGGCGCCTTTGGATCCCGCCTCGGTTCATCAGGGCGCCGCGCTTGAAGTCAAGCCTCTCGACTGGGGCGCACTTGCAAATGTCTTGCCGGATCATCCTCGCGTCGTCGTGCTCTGCCTCGACCGGGTCACCGATCCCCACAACGTAGGCGCGATCCTTCGGTCGGCCGAAGTGTTCGGGGCCAGCGCCGTGGTTGCACCCTTGCGGCATTCCGCACCGGAGACCGGAGCATTGGCCAAGTCGGCCAGCGGCGCCTTGGAACGACTTCCGTACGTTCGGGTGCGCAACCTGGCATCTGCATTGGAGGATCTCAGAGAGCGCGGGTTTTCCCTGATCGGACTGGACGGCGAGGCCGACGTAACGCTTGAGACAGCTCTGGCACAGGTGCCGGGCCGCGTTGCGCTGATCCTGGGCGCCGAAGGGCAGGGGCTTAGGATGAAGACAAGAGCTGCCTGTGATCGGTTGGCGAGGATTGGGGCCGCTGGAGGGTTTGACTCGCTCAATGTCTCCAACGCGTCCGCTGTTGCCCTGTATGCAGCGGCGCAGCAGCGGAAGACGCATGTCGACAACGAGAATTGATGCCGCGTAGGTTGCGTTCTGGAAGTTGACACGGAACACTGTTGAGCAAGACACAAGGACAACTTGGGAGACACGCACATGCACACTCGCCGGCTGTTTCTGAGCCTTTTCGCCACGTCATTTCTTGCTGGCACGATCGGCGCTCTTCCAGCGCATGCCGGTCAATCGCCGGTCTTTGCCACCAATGGCGTGGCGATCCACGGCTATGATCCGGTTGCGTATTTCACGATGTCGAAGCCCGTCGAGGGCGATGCGGCCATAACGTCGGTTCTTGAAGAAGCGACATTTCGCTTTGCCAATGCCGAACACAAGGCGCTGTTCGATGCGGATCCCGCAAAATACGCTCCAAAATACGGCGGCTACTGTGCCTACGCCGTGTCGAAAGGGGCTACGGCAATGACCGTTCCGGAAGCATGGTCGATTCACGACGGGCGGCTCTACCTGAACTACTCCACGGGCGTCCGAAGGACTTGGCTCAAGGATGTCGCAGGCAACATCCAGCGTGCTGACGCAAACTGGCCCGGTGTCCTCGGACCTTGAGGCAGGCAAGCTGATCACATCTTTGCGATGCACCTTCAATTGGAAGCGCTTCGCCTCCACTTGAACTGCGTGGGTCGGAATTCGAAACAACTGACCCTGATTCACACTGTCCCTCGTTTCGCAACTGGGCGCTCGTTCTTCGAACGGGCGCCCTTTTGCGCAGCGAAAGTTCGCAAACACGCTCATTTGCCGCCGCCTTGCGGGTTCAAGAGCGATGGCTTGAGTCGTGAATGGGACGGATTCATTCCAAATGCCTGGT
>VYCX01000175.1 GCA_009843725.1 Boseongicola sp. SB0675_bin_26 | reverse complement strand
GTGGAAGAACGTGCCCGTGACGAACTCGCGAACGGACCCGGTTTCGGGCACGGCGTTGCCGTCAGCGTCAAAGACCTCGGCCAAGGGTGCGTCGGGCTGGGCAAGTATGGTCGAATAGTGGAACTCGTGCCCTCTCAGCGCGCAACCGGGTTCGAACCCGGGCATTCCGGCCACGAGGATCGCGCGCCGGTAGCCCAGGTGAAACTTGCGCTGCTCGTAGCTCGTCACGAGGCCCAGGAGGCCGGCCATCCGGTGCCGGTCGCCATCCTTGTCGATCAGCGCCTCCCCAAGGACCATGTATCCCCCGCATTCGCCGTGGACCGGCCCTGTTGCGGCATGCCGGCGCAGGCCGTTCATGAACCGCGACGAGGCCGCCAGCCGCCCCGCGTGAAGCTCCGGATAACCGCCGGGAAGCCACACGAGATCAGCCGACGCGTCGGGCGCCTCGTCTGCGAGGGGGGAAAAGGGCATGACCTCCGCACCGGCCCGTCGCCAGCCTTCCAGAAGATGCGGATAGGCAAAGGAGAACGCCGCGTCCCGCGCAAGCGCGATCCGCTGTGCGGGCGGTTTCGGCAGGGCGCCGGACGCCGGCAGGCCGGTCGACGAGGCCAGCTCTCGAAGCGCCTCCAGATCCACGTGCTCGCGAAGAAACGCTGCGTAGTTCGCAATTGCGCTTTCCAGGTCGGGATGCTCCACCGCCTGGATGAGGCCCAGGTGCCGTTCGGGCAGTTGCAGGTCACCGCGCCTTGGCAGGACTCCCAGCACGGGGATGTCGACGCGATCCATGCCGAGCCGTGCCAGGCGTTCATGCCTCGGGCTCGCGACCCGGTTCAGGATGACTCCCGCGAAAGGCAGTTCCGGATCATAGGCCGTGAACCCTAGCGCGGCCGCGGCCGACGATTGCGCCTGACCACTGACGTCAACGACCAGGACCACCGGCCAGCCCGCCTGCCGAGCGGTCTCGGCGCTTGAACCGAACCCGGAAGCGCCCCGTCCCGCAACCCCGTCAAACAGGCCCATCGAACCTTCCGTGACGACGATGTCCGCACCGGACGCCTCCGCCGCGATGGTGGCAAACAGTTCCTCGTCCATGGCCCAGCAGTCAAGGTTGAAGGAGCGCCGACCAGCCGCCGCCTCGTGAAAGGCGGGATCTATGTAGTCCGGTCCGCTCTTGAATGGCTGGACGGAAAGTCCGTCGTCGCGAAACGCCCGCAGGAGACCCAACGCAACGGTGGTCTTGCCGGTCCCGGACGCGGGTGCGGAGACAAAAATCCCGGGCGGAAGCCGAACAATGCTCACGGCAAGCGCCTCCTGTCTTCGGATCCGGCCGGAATCGGTCCCGCGAACCGGCACGCGCGCGTGGCTTCATGCCTTGATTCACGTCGAACCAGCCAGTGCAAGGCCCCGCGATTCAACATATTCCCAGCCCTGACGGATGAGGATTTTCGGGAGGTCTGGACAACCCGGAGGCTAACCTGCCACACACGATTCGTAGCGTCAACAAACGGAGCGCGCATTCCGTCCCGGCCTGTATGCCGGGGCTTCCAGCGCGAAGGACGAATTGAACAGGAAAAGCAAGATGAAGGAGAGTCACATGACGAGGAGAAGTGTCGCAATGAAAGGAACGATCAGGTCGGCCGCCGCCCTTGCGCTGGCCGTCGCTCTGGGCGGCTGCATGGGATCCAACGAACTGGCCGGCACGACATTGGGCGGCATCGCGGGCGGCGTGATCGGCAACCAGTTCGGAGACGGGGACGGCAAGGTCGCCGCCACGGCCTTGGGCGCAGTGGTCGGCGCGAGCGTGGGTGGCGCGATGGGACGCTCCCTCGACGAGCAATCCCGGGCCATGGCCGACCAGGCCACTCATCTGGCGCTGACATCCTCAGGGCAGGAACCCATTGTCTGGGAGAATCCGGCCAATTCCGGTGGTCCAGCGACCGGACAGGTACGTGTAGTCCGCGAGGGCAGCAGTTCGACAGGGCAGCCCTGCCGCGAATACACCAGCACGGTCAGGATCGCCGGCCAGAGCCAGGAAGCCTATGGCGTCGCCTGCCGCGAGGCCGACGGCTCGTGGCGGATCGTCCAGTAGGAAGGCATCCCGTCCGCGATACATGACAAGCAACCGGCGCCGGCGACCAGAAGCCGGCGCCCGAGTGCCGACTGCCATGCAGTTGACATGGAGCGGAACTGTTCCGGTCTAGCCATGATCCGTCGAGCCTGACCGCGTTCCTGCCGCCATGCGTGGCCTGTAGCGCCGATCATAGTCAGGCGAATACAGCGCGCTCCGCCCCCCCGGCCTGTCGCCAAGCGCCGCGCCGACCAGAATCAGTGCCGTCCGTGATATGCCCTCATCCATCTCTCCCACGATGGTGGCGAGCGTGCCGCGAATGATCCTCTCGTCGGGCCAGCTCGCCCGAAAGACCACGGCCACGGGGCAGTCCGCGCCATAGAAGGGCAGCAGTTCCGCCACGACATCCGACAGACGGTGAATCGAAAGGTGGATTGCAAGCGTCGCGCCCGTGGCCGCAAACCCCGCAAGCGTCTCGCGCTCGGGCATGGCGGAGGCGCGTCCGGAAGTGCGTGTCAGGACAACGGACTGGGCAACTTCCGGCAACGTCAGTTCCGCACCAAGCGCGGCTGCCGCTGCCGCGAATGCCGGCACGCCGGGCGTGACCGACACGGGGATGTCCTCCTCGCGGAGCCGGTCCATCTGCTCGCCCATGGCGGACCACACTGAAGGGTCGCCGGAATGAAGGCGCGCCACGTCCTGACCGGCGTCATGCGCCGCACGGCATTCTGCGATGATCGCATCGAGATCCAGGGGCGCGGAATTCACGATCCGTGCGCCCTTCGGGCAATGCGACAGGACCTCTTCCGGCACAAGCGAGCCCGCGTAGATGCACACCGGACAGGCCGCGACCAGGTCGCGGCCGCGCAACGTGATCAGGTCGGCCGCTCCGGGTCCCGCGCCTATGAAATGCACCGTCACTTCAGGCCCTTGAACGCTCTATCGAGCCTGATCGCCCTGGCGACGTCGCTGCGTTCAGGTTCCTCAATGCTCTGGCTCTCTGTCAATTGTGCTTCATGGCGCGTCCGCCAAGTCCCGTGGACGTGACCTGTCGTCGTCGCCCAACTCGCTAGCCGGATTCGTCGCCGTCCGCGGCAGCGCTTTCAGGCCAAAGCGCGTCCAGCGGAAAGCCTATTGCGTCGAAAGGCGGCAACGAGACCGGCGCGTCGTCCGCCAGCGTGACCAGCAGCACCCAGTGACCGTCGCGGAGTTCGAACGCTTCAAGCGTCTTCGCAACGGGGTCCACGAACCAGAGATGCGAGACGCCCTCCCGGGCGTAGATCGTCCGCTTCTCGTTCTGATCGATCCGGCGGGTCGAGGGCGACAGCACCTCGCAGGCCCAGTCGGGCGCGATGCCGAAAAAGGCCGAATCCGGATACTCGGGCATCGTCTCGCGCTTCCAGCCGGCCAGGTTCGGCACCACGATGTCGTCGCCCAGGTGCAGTTCCGGTTCGAAGACGATCCACCACCCGCCGGGGCCGCCGCGCCCGCGACCAAACGGCACAACCAGTTCCCCGCCCAAAATCGAACTCGCCCAGGCATGTCGCGCGGCGGGCCTCGGATGGGTGTGCAACGTGCCTGCGAGCACTTCGGCCACCAAGTGGGGCGGTGCGTCCAGCACGTCCTGGTAGGTCGCCTTGCGGCGCGGCCTGTCCTGCGTTCTCGTCTGGACGTTCATGCCATGCGCCTCCTGTTGCAAACCCAGAATAGCCATACGTCGAATTTTGGCAACTCGTTCCGGGTGTCCGCGTCAAGGTTGATGAACGCTCGCACCAGCGGTATCTGCATTCGTAGTGTGTGACTGTCTTGACCTGAGGCACGCCGATGCAGCTTTCTTTCAAAACTGGGGCTCTCGTGGAACCGGGCTGCTGTCCCGGCGGGCCACAGGACATCTGTTGGACGCGCGGCGTTCCGTTACAAGCAGTCTCTTGCCGAATTTGTCCATGACGCAGGTGCGCTTTAGGGAAACCCCTTCACCTATCCGGAAGTCCAGACTCTTCTTGAAGGTATCACTGTTGGTGGACGAAAGCTTGCGGACCAGCAACAGATTCACGATCTCGGCGAGACCGCGAAGAAACTGTTCAGGCTGGTTCATGACGGAGAGTTTCGCATGGGAAAGCCCGTGTCGGATGAGCTTCATCGCCTTGTTGCTACAGGTGAGGCGCTTAATCCGGGGCAGTTCAGAGGCGAAGGCGACCCCCTCAACCTGACCGTTTGGCCAAGCGTCTACCCAGGCGAGGAAAAGCGGCACTGGCCGTTGCCTGCGGAGGAAGGCGCACCGGAATTGAACCGGGTCTATGTCGAAGGCATTGAGGCCCTGGCTTCTGAAGTTTCCAATGCACGTGAACGCGGCATGGCCTACCTCCTGTTTGGGCGCTGCAGCAATTCCATTTCGACGGAAACAAGCGCACATTCCGCTTCATGATGAATGGCATTCTCATGTCTCATGGCGTTGATGCCATTTCAGTGCCAGCGGCCCGGTTGCAGGATTTCAATGAAAAAATGGTGCGGTTCTACACCGACAAGGATGCGACGGAGATGATGCACTTTCTGATTGAATGCCAGCCCAAGAACGCCCCCGCAGCCCAATCCCGGACCTGCGCGC
>VYCX01000219.1 GCA_009843725.1 Boseongicola sp. SB0675_bin_26 | reverse complement strand
ACCTGATGTAAGCCCGAGAGTTGGGAACAAGACATGTTGGACATCGCAACACTTCTGGGCGCGGGACTGCTGCAGGCCTTTGAGCCCCTCAATCTCATGATGATCTTCGTCGGGTGCCTGGCCGGGCTGTTCATCGGCGCGATGCCAGGGCTTGGCTCCGTCAACGGCGTCGCGATCCTCCTGCCGGTGACGTTCCTCGTGCCGCCCACGGCGGCCATCATCTTCCTCGCCGCACTCTACTACGGCGCCATGTACGGCGGTGCCGTCAGTTCGATAACGCTTGGCATTCCAGGCGCCTCGACGGCCGTGGCCACGGTCTTCGACGGCCGGCCCATGGCACAGCAAGGCAAGGCGGACCAGGCGCTCACGGCTGCCGCCGTGGCGTCCTTCATTGGGGGCACGATCTCGGTCGTCCTCTTCACGCTCTTTGCGCCACCGCTGGCGGTGTTTGCCCTGAAGTTCGGCCCGCAGGAAGAGTTCGCCCTCATGGTGCTCGCCTTCGCGACCTTCATCGGCCTCGGCGGCGACGACATCCCGAAGACGATCTTTTCGATCCTCCTTGGACTCGTGATGGCGGCGGTTGGCTTCGACATCATCTCCGGCCAGCCGCGAATGATCTTCTTCGACTTCGTGGAGCTGCAGCGGGGAATCGGCTTCCTCGTGCTCGCCATCGGCATCTACGGCATCGGAGAGATGTTGTGGACGCTCGAGAACACCAAGGGCGATGTCAGGATTCATGCGGTGAGCAGCACTTGGAAGAGTTTCAAGAAAAACCTCTCTCACGTCCGCGAGTACCTTCCCACCACCGCGCTTGGCTCGGCTCTAGGATTCTTCGTGGGAACCCTTCCGGCTGCTGGAGCCACGCCGGCATCGCTCATGTCGTACGGTCTGGCCAAGACTTTCGCGAAGGATCCGGACAGCTTCGGAAAGGGAAACGTTTCCGGTGTCGCGGCGCCCGAGGCGGCGAACAACGCAGCCTCCACAGGATCCATGCTCCCGATGATCACCCTCGGCATTCCAGGCTCGCCGACCACGGCGATTCTCCTTGGCGGCATGATCATCTGGGGATTGAGGCCAGGTCCCTTGCTCTTCACGGACAGGCCCGACTTCGTCTGGGGTCTCATAGGCTCGATGTACGTCGCGAATTTCGTGACCGTTGCGTTGAACCTCGCGCTCATCCCGATCTTTGTGAGGGTTCTTGCAATGCCCTTCACGATTCTGACCCCGATCATCTTCATCCTGTGCTTCGTGGGCGTCTTCGCGACGACCGACCGGATGTTCGATGTCTGGCTCATGCTGATCCTGGGCCTCGGCGGCTACCTGATGCGCAAGCTCAACTACCCGGTCGCACCGGCGGTGCTGGCAATCGTCCTGGGTCCGCTCGCGGAACGATCGCTGCGGCAATCGCTGATATCGAGCAGGGGCGACGTCATGACGTTCTTTGAGCGCCCGATATCGCTCACCTGCATGCTTCTGGCCCTGGCACTGATGATCTACCCCATTTGGCTCGGCATCCGGCGTCGGCGGGCAGGCATGTCCAGCGGGACCGAATGAACAAGGCTGTCGCCGACACGGAGCATGGTCCCTGGAATCCGGGCCTCTCCTCGACGATCAAGCCGCAACTCATGTCCCGGGTCACGATCTACGATCCGGCAAATGGCCTTGTGCCGTGGGAAATGGCCCGCGACCTTGCGGAAACGACCGGCCTGAAACCGCAGGAACTGGCCACCTTCAGGCCGGAGCGCCTCCTGCTGCATCATGTCATGATCCGCGTGACTGCAGAGACTCACGTCCCGGACGGCCCGTCATACGCCGATCTCGGCATCAACCTCCGCAGCATGGCCGCCGACATCTATGCCATGGAAATCGAGCCGCGACTCCCGGACTTGCGGCGCGAATTCGAAGACGCGCGGTCCCGTGCCAGGACTGTGATCCGCGCAGAGCTGGAGGACGGTGTCTTTGGACGCCTGCCCGTCGCCGAGCCGAAGGGGCTCCTTCGCCGTCTTTTCGGGGGCGAGTCTCCCAAGGCGCCAACCGCGTCCCGCGACGAACGTGCGCTGGCCGCAAGCGCGGCGTGGGCGAAACGCGCAGAAATCGAAACCGACCCGCTCCATGCATCATGCCTCAGGGCGACTTCCCGTACGGTTGGCGCCGTCCTGGCGCACAGGGGTTCCCTCGTTCTGCCCAAGGACATCATCGAGGAAGTCGCCGTCAACATGGTGTCAAACGATCATGTCGACACGTTGCTCGCCGAGCGCGTGGCGCCCCTCTTCGACATTGCCGCGGAAGGGCTTGGGTTCTTCCGGCTGCCGCCGCAGGCCGAACCGGTCGTTCTCAACGCGAAGGGCGCATCCGCGAGCGGCAAGAGCTCGATCCGCAGCCAGCAGCGTCGCATCGCCGAGGCGCTCGGGATCGACTGGAAAGACTTCGCGATCATCAGCCCGGACTACTGGCGAAAGCTGTTGATCGACTACGACGGACTGGGCGACGACTACAAGTACGCGGCCATGCTGACCGGCCAGGAACTGGAAATCATCGACCGGAAGCTCGACGCCTTGATGGCGGAGAAGGCGTCAAGCGGCACGGTTCCGCACATGCTGATCGACCGGTTCCGGTTCGACAGCTTCCTGACCGCGAAGACCGGCGCCGCCGAAAGCAGCCTGCTCACGCGCTTCGGCGCCCGCATCTACATGTTCTTCCTGATCACGCCGCCTGAAGAGACCGTGGTCAGGGCGTGGGAACGCGGGCTTGAAACCGGACGCTACAAGGCGGTGGACGACCTGCTGTTTCACAACATCGAGGCCTATTCGGGCATGCCTGGCCTGTTCTTCGCCTGGGCGCGGCTGGAAGACCGTTGGGTCCACTACGAGTTCCTGGACAACTCGGTTCCCCTGGGCGACCCCCCTCGGACGATCGCCTTCGGCCAGAATGGAAATTTCGTTGTCCTGGACCTGGAACGGCTGTGCGACGTCGAGCGATTCCGTCACGTCGACGTCAATGCAAGGACCGCCGACCAGGTCATTGGCCGCACGCTTGCCCCGCATGAAGCCATGGCTTTCGTCCGTAACGCCTGCGCTGAACTTGCCGAGGTCACGTTCGTCGTTCCCGGGACCGACCGGATCTTTGCCAAGTCAAAAGGGCGAGGGATCATCGTGGACACATCCTCTCTGCCCGAGGGCATCGCGTCTGCCGACTTCGGCCCTCACGAGGTTACGGACGAGGACCTCGGTAGGATTGATCAGGGAGCGGCGGCTCACGTCATCGGCGATCTCGGTTGCAGCCGGTTCGCATGAAGCGAGAAATGACGTGCAAAATACTCGGGAATTCTGCTCCAGTTGACCGCATTCACTGAACGGCGTCGCGTTGCCGTTCCTCGAAGAGGGGAAGGTCGGAGTGATCGAAGTCGTCGCTTTCGTTAGTTGAGGCGTTCATCAGGCACATCAGCGAAGCCAGATCGTCGGGAAGCCACCACCCTCCTCTCCTGACCAGCTCGGGACTCACCGAGCCATCGTTCTCGGTGCGCTTGATCCACAGGGACACCCATGCGGCCTTCAAATCTTCCAGGGCTCCGTTCCAGGTCCCGCCCTTTTCCGGCGTGCCGCTTGCCACGATTGCCGTATCGGCAAGATAGTAGATGCACCAATATTGTTTCATCGTCATTTTTGGTTCTTTTGGCACTTGTGCCCCGCGCCAGTCGGCGGACGAGGAGCCGACGCGTGGCCAGCTGCGACCAAGCCGCGGAGCTCGCCGGGGTCCGATCAAAGTCCTTGGCCAGGCACCAGCAGCGCTACATCCAAGCGAATTTCCGCTCCACGGCCCGGCGCCGGTACACGACGGTGAACCCCTTGTTTCACTTGGACATTTCAATGATCTCGAGCACGTCAGGGACACCGAGATTCACACGCAGCCGCTCGCCCTTGCAGCCATTCAAGGCCTCGTCATCTTCGGCGCCTTCTCCAGCATCGCCAGGATGGCGACCAACGCACCGTCCCGGTCCTGCACGTCGGCCGTGTGGACCTGGACTGCGATCAGGTTTCTCTCCACTCAGCGCAGGTCGAGATCACCTTGGTCACCCTGGTCATTGAACTCCCGTCGTCCTGTCGTCCGCGAACGCCCTCCATTTTCTCCTTGCGCACGGGAACCCGGTGCCGTCGGCCTACAGGATGCAGCGTTCCGAAGGCGGCTCCCCGAGAAGCACTTCCTTGCGCCCGAACCGTTGCAGGAGAACGGAAATCTTCATGACCCACCGGTGGATGGCGTGCCAATTGCGTGCATGGTCACATCAGCAACTGATTTTGCCGCGCCTCTGTGCTTGTTGATGACATCGGACTTGTCTTGCACTTCTTTGCAACTTGGCTGTAATAGGTGCTTATGACGCCGAAAACACGCCACTCTCAAAGAAAGGGTGGCAACGGCTTTGAAAATTTGCCAGTATCCGTGTCATGAACACCGGAAAGTCACAAAACTTGAAGAAAGTTCTCGACGCAGTACCCTCTGGGTACCTCGTTGACGCCAAATGGCTTACCTCCCACGGCATCGCCTACGAGACCTTTCGCGACTACGTCAAGCGGGGCTGGCTTGAACGTGTTCACCGCGGCGTGTTCCGCCGTCCCGCTCCCGGTCCGTGGGCATCAAGCACCATCGACTGGAAAGTCTGCCTACTCTCAATGCAGC
>VYCX01000370.1 GCA_009843725.1 Boseongicola sp. SB0675_bin_26 | reverse complement strand
CGGCGCTGCAGATCGCCGAGGCGATCGAGGATGTCGGCGGCTACATCAATGCCTATACGTCGCGCGAGATGACGACCTTCTATGCACGCGTCCTTGCAGAGCACACGGACCTTGCGCTGGACGTCCTTTCGGACATCGTCCTGAATCCGGCCTTCGATCCGGATGAGATCGAGATCGAGCGGCACGTGATCCTGCAAGAGATCGGCCAGGTGCTGGACACGCCCGACGACATAATCTTCGACTGGCTGCAGGAGACGGCTTTTCCGGATCAGCCCCTTGGCCGCCCGATTCTCGGTCCCGCGTCCAGGGTCGAGCGATTCAGCCGCAAGGACCTGTCTGGATTCGTTGCCGAGCGCTATTTGCCCGGCAACCTGATCGTCGCAGCAGCGGGTGCCGTCGATCACGACGAGATTGTTCGGGCAACTGAGGCGAGGTTTGCTCATCTCTTGCCCGGAACCGTGGCCGAAGCCGAGCCAGGGCGCTTTCTTGGAGGCGAGACGAGGGTTGAGAAGGGACTGGAACAAGCCCATGTCGCGCTGGCCTTCGAGAGCCCCGAATATCGGGACGATGCCGTATATTCCGCGCAGGCCTTTTCGATCGCGATAGGCGGCGGCATGTCCTCCCGGCTCTTCCAGGAGGCGCGAGAGAAGCGCGGGCTATGCTACACGATTTTCGCGCAGGCGGGCTCCTATTCGGACAGCGGCCTTCTGACGATTTATGCCGGAACCAGCGGCGAGGAGGCTCCCGAGCTTCTGGCATTGACGGTGGATGAACTGCGGCGGTCGGCAGATGACCTTTCCGAGGCGGAAGTGGCCCGGGCAAGGGCGCAGTTGAAGGCGGGGCTCTTGATGGGGCTCGAGCAGCCCGCAAGCCGTGCCGAGCGCCTGGCGAAACTCCTGTCGATCTGGGATCGCGTGCCTTTGATCGAGGAAACCATCGAGAAGGTGGATTCGGTCAGCGTGCAGTCGGTGCGGGATGTGGCGGCCGGACTTGTGTCAGCTGGTGCGGGAGCATTGGCGCTTTACGGACCGGTAGCGGCCGCACCCACGGTCCAGGAAGTCACGGACAAGCTGGCGGCCTGATGCTGTGGACGAGAGGCCGCGTCAGAATCGACACCGAGCGCATGGTGCTGCGTCCGCCCGCTCAGGGCGACTACCTGCCTTGGTCCGAATTGCGGCGGAAGAGCGCGGAGTTCCTGAAGCCTTGGGAGCCGTCGTGGTCAGCAGATCACCTGACTCGCAAGGGGTTCGTCAATCGTGTCCATTGGGCGCGTCGCTCCATTCGGGAGGGAACGGCAGTGCCGCTTTTCCTCTCGAGGCGGAGCGATGCATGCCTCCTCGGAGCCATTACGCTGGAGAACATCCGGCGGGGACCGAGCCAGTCCGGGATGATCGGCTACTGGATCGGAGTGGACCATGCGCGGCAAGGCTATATGCGCGAGGCGCTGACGGCGACGGTGCACTACGCGTTCGAGGTCATCGACCTGAGCAGGGTCGAGAGCGCATGCCTGCCGGAAAACGCGGCGTCACGTGGCCTTCTTGAGAACTGCGGCTACAAGTATGAAGGCGTGGCGCAGAGCTACCTCCAGATCAACGGGCGTTGGCGGAACCATGTGCTCTATGCCAATCTTCGTGACGACCGGAGAGGCCGGACAGAGACCTGAGCCCCGAACGACGGGGAAGTTCAGTCCTGCCCCGGCGTCGCGTCGGCAGTCAGGCCCGGCTCCCTTGCGGATGCTGGACATGGCGCCAAGGCGCATGCGCGTTGAATCGAACGACGGCGAATCCTATGTGCAGCGGATGGCAGCCGTTTGCGCTTGTGCATGTGAGTCGCGTTCCGGCTTGCTCCGTGGATCGCCAGCCAGACGGGAATCCGCCGTGCCCGGAGAGAGGCACCTGCAAGCCGAGGAACAGACTTGAGCACCATTGTTGACAGCGGACGCGGCAGGGCGGGGACAGAGGATCTACCAGGTCCGAGAGGGCTGCCCTTGATCGGCAACCTGCACCAGGTCCGCTTTGACCGCCTGCATCTCGCTCTTGAGGACTGGGCCGGCCAATACGGTCCGCTCTACCAGATCCGTTTCGGCCCGCACCGTGTGGCAGTGCTTTCGGATCGCGCCGAAGTCCAACGCATCCTGGCCGATCGCCCGGACGGGTTCCGTCGCCCCAGCTATCTCGAGGCCGCGGCTTCCGAGATGCGGCTCAAGGGGGTCTTTGCCGCGGAGGGCGAGGACTGGCGCAGACAGCGACGCATCGTCATCGAGGCGCTGAACCGGGCAAGGATCGAGGACTTCTTTCCAAGGCTTGCGACGACGGTCGGGCGGCTGCAGCGGCGCTGGGAGCGGGCAGCCGATACGCAAGAGCTCGTCGACCTCTCCCGCGACCTGATGCGCTTCACCGTCGACGTGACCACGCAGCTGGCCTTCGGCATTGACATCAACACTCTGGAGACGCCTGGCCCCACGATCCATCGCCATCTCGCCAAGGTGTTTCCGGTTCTGCACAGGCGCCTGAACTCGCCTTTCCCCTACTGGCGTTTCATCCGCCTTCCGGCGGACCGCAGACTTGATCGTGCGTTGGACGCGCTTGAACTTGAGTTCGCCGCCATGGTGAAGGCCGTGCGCGAGCGTCTGGAACGCGAACCCGAGCGTCGCCGGTCGCCCCGAGACTTCCTCGAGGCCATCATCATCGAGATGGAGGCCGAGGGGTCCCGGGTCACCAACGAGGAGATATTCGCCAATGTCGGCAACCTGCTGCTCGCCGGCGAGGACACGACGGCGAACACGATTGCGTGGACGGTTCATCTCCTTGCCGGAAATCCGGACTGGCTTGATCGTTGCCGACGCGAAATCGATGCGCTCACGGCATCGAACTCCCCTGGAGCGGAGGACTTCGAGCAGACGAAGCGGATGCATGTGATCGACGCAGTCAGCAGCGAATCCATGCGCCTCAAGCCTGTCGCGCCGCTGCACATGCTGGAGCCCCTGAACGATACCTGGATCCTTGGGCACAGAATCCCCAAGGGAACCACGATCTTCCTGCTGCTGCGTCACCTGGCAACCAGGGATGAGCACTTCATGAATGGGGATTGCTTCGATCCCGAACGCTGGCTCCTGAAGCCGGAAGAGAGGCGCGGCCCGCACGATCACCGTGCCTTCGTTCCTTTCGGAGCCGGTCCTCGTTTCTGCCCCGGGCGCAATCTTGCGATGCTCGAGATCAAAACGGTGCTCGCGATGTTGTGCAGGAACTTCGACGTGCAGCCCGTTGATCGGGCCAGTGTCGGGGAAAAATTGGCATTCACCATGTTTCCGACAAATCTCTTCGTGCGCATGAGGCGAAGGAAGCGACTTTGATTGGCATGGATGTGCGTCGAATGACTCCTTGTGCAAGCGCAGCAAGTGATAGCCCGATGCCTCGCATGGCCGCGTGACCGAAGACTGGATGCGGGACATGCCGGAAAGCGAGGATTTCGAGATCCGGCCGCTCGCGCCGTCGGACCCGCGGGCGCGTCGGCTCATTGGCATGCTCGACCGCCTCCAGCTTTCCCTGTACCCGGCCGAGAGCAACCATCTCGATCCCGTCGAGACGCTGGAGCACGATGACGCTACGTTCCTCGCTGCGCTTGTAGCCAGGGAGGCAGTCGGTTGCGGCGCGGTCAAGCGCATGCCGCCGAGTCTTACGTCCCCACGATACGGCGAGATAAAGCGGATGTATGTCGATCCCGAGGTTCGTGGCTGCGGCATAGGCGGCGCGCTGCTGGCTGCGCTCGAATCGAACTTGATTTCCCACGGAATCGTCATTGCGCGCCTGGAGACAGGTGTTCTTCAGCCCGATGCCCTCGCCTTGTACGAGGGTCATGGATATGTGCGCATTCCCCCTTTCGGCGATTACGTTGCGGACCCGTTGAGCGTGTTCTACGAAAGGCGGCTTGCCTGAGGCCGGCATTGCGCAAGTTCCCGTTTGTCGGCAGGGACATCCGTCGTGCCGCCATCGGGCACGGCGGCGAAGCCGCGGCCATGAGGGACCTGATCAGGCGCGTTGCAAATTCTCCAAGTGCAACAAGGGCCGACGCAGTGTGCGGCGATCTCGACACAATCCTCGAATGGGCCGGGAACGCGAGCCAATGCACAAGAACCGGAACACCCTTGTCCGGAGTGCAGTTCGCGGTAGTTGCGGGGGCGGGACTTGAACCTGCAATCTTGAGGTTGCAAGCCCTATGGCAACTCCGTGGACGGAATGATCGGGAAGAACCGGCCACCGGACCAAAGGCCAAACCAGCTTGCGCCGTCACTTTCGTGATGCGCCCCGATTTCCACCAGCCTGTAGAAGCTCTTGCGGTCGATCAGCGCCTCGAGATTCGCGCGAACGTGGACATAGGGCGAGGGCTCGCCGGTCGCAGGATCCCGCTCGACTCGAATCGGATGCTCCGAACCCGCACGTGCCTCGTCACCGAGATTGGTCACAAAGGTCAGCGTTTGAGCCTTGCCTTCGCCTGTAACGGTGAAATCAACGGCCACGAACGGCGCGTCATCGACGGTGATCCCCACTTTCTCGACGGGCGTGACCAGCACATAGCGATCCCCGTCCTTCCTGAGAATTGTCGAAAACAGCCGCACGAGCTCCGGTCGTCCGATTGGCGTGCCAAGATAGAACCACGTGCCGTCCCTTGCGATCCGCATGTCGAGATCGC
>VYCX01000009.1 GCA_009843725.1 Boseongicola sp. SB0675_bin_26 | reverse complement strand
ACCTCTACCACCTCAAATCCCCCCCCGCGGGCGGGGCGGCACCGCCGGCCCCGCCGACCAGGACCGGTCAGCCTGAGACGTGCGAACCGCACGTGCATCCCGGGTCCGGAAGATGGACGGTTTCAGTGAAGCACAAGACGTTCTTCTGGTTCATACTGCCCTCGCTTGCCGCGATGCTTCTGTTCATCGCGATGCCGCTCGTGTCCGTCACCATCCAGTCGCTCTTCGTCGAGCACGACCAGGTTCTGATCGAGGTCGAGAACTGCACGCCGTTCAAGTGCGAGTCGTCCCTGGCCGTGGACCAGGAGGCATCGGCAGCGCTTCGCGAGGAACGCCCGCTCGGCCGGTTCAACGGGTTCGGCACATACACCAATCGCAGCCACCTCGCCTTCGCCGAGGTTCGCGAGGCCTGGAACGCCTCCGGGAGCGTTTACGACTTCGGCGCGCAGCTGATGAACCTGCCGTTCTACAAGGCGCTCGCCTTCACGATCACCTATACGGCCGTGGTGACCCCGTTTGTCATCGTTCTGGGGCTGGCGATCGCCCTTGGGGTCGACGCGCTGCCTCGCCTCGTGAAGGGCCCGACCATATTCTTCTCGCTTCTGCCAATGATCGTGACCCCGCTCATCGGATCGCTGATCCTGTTCTGGATGGTGGATGCCGACGGCATCCTGGGAGCGACGCTGCAAAGAATCTTCGATGACGACCAGCTGTCGCTGAAGGCGTCCCATTCGCTGACATGGATCATGCTGATCGTCTACGGCGTCTGGCATTCGGCGCCGTTCAGCTTCATCGTGTTCTATGCCGGCCTGCAGACCGTCCCGCAGGACACGCTGGAAGCCGCGCAGATCGACGGCGCATCGAGATGGCAGCGCGTGCGCTACGTGGTCGTGCCCTACATGGCGCCGCTCGTCATCTTCATCACGCTGATGCAGCTGATGGACAACTTCCGGGTCCTGGAGCCGATCGTGGGCTTCTCGGCGTCGGCCAAGGCGACGTCGCTTTCGTGGATCATCATGAACGACCTGCGCGGCGGGGACATCAAGCTGTTCGGCAGCGCCGCGGCAACGTCGCTCCTGACAATCATTGGCGTCGTCATCCTGCTGACGCCGGTGCTGGTCCGCACGTGGCGCGACTTCGGCAGAAAGGGGGCTTGACATGGCCTCCGTGGCGCAACGGCGACCTGCCGGCCTCGTCTTCTTCTCCACCGCGTTCGTCGTCTTCTGGCTGATGATCGCCACAGGCCCTTTCATCTGGACGGTCTGGGGATCGTTCAAGGTGCAGGGTGACTTCTTCTCCAAGACCGATTGGCGCTACGCGCTCTACGGCGTCCGCACGATCGTCGAAACCGGAGACGCCTTCACCGGAAACGGCTACTTTGGCGCATGGATCCAGGAGGAATTCTGGAGAAACGCGTTCAACACCGTGATCGTCGTCACGTTCACGGTCATCATCTCGCTGTCCATGGGCACGCTTGGCGGCTACGCCCTTGCGCGGTCTGGATTTCGCTACGCGTTCTGGCTGCTTATGGCGGCGCTGGTCTTCCGTGCAATGCCGCACATCACGCTGGTCTCCGGCTACCTCCTCCCGTTCTTCGAGTGGAATCTCTGGGGACATCTGCCTACCACGATCGTCGTGCTCGTTGCCATAAACCAGCCCTTCACGCTCTGGATGCTGCATTCATTCTTCCTGAACATCCCGAAGGACATGGACGAAAGCGCAATGGTCGATGGCTGCACGCGGCTCCAGGCGTTTCGCCATGTCATCATCCCCGTGATGTGGCCCGGAGTCATCACCACGGGCCTCTTCAGCTTCCTTCTGGCCTACAACGACTTCGCCGTGACCTCGATGCTGCTCAGCCAGGAGAACCAGACGATGGTGCCAAAGATCGACAGCTTCCTCGGCACCGTGCGCCAGCAAGGCCAGGTCATGTTCGCCGTCGCTGCCGTTGTTTCGGCCATGGTGCCGCTGTTCTTCCTCGTGCTGTTCTTCCAGCGCCAGATCGTCAGCGGCCTGACCACCGGCGCCGTGAAAGGATAGGCAGGTGTCGCGCGACCATCATCCCGCGAAACCGCTCGCACGTCGTCACATGCCTGCGGATTTCGACATCTCCATCGAGAGGTACACCAGCGGCCGGAGCGTGCGGATTCCGGACGACTACGGGCCGGCCCAGGACATGCGCGGCTTTGACGGCTATCGCAACGTCATCGACTACATCGTGCGAATCACCCACAGGATCTGGGAAAGCGCAGATCATGCCGGCGCGCCGCGAGACGTGGAATACATCGACGCCTGCTACGCGCCGAATTCAATGGTCTACGACGACTACGGGCTGCAGCGGGGCAGCCGGAAGATCGTCGGAGACACGCGCCATACGACCGGCGCCTTCCCCGACATCGTTCTCGATGCGGAGGAAGTGATCTGGGCCGGCGACGACACGGTGGGATTCCACACCTCCCACCTGACCCGCATCATGGGGACCAATGCCAGCCCCAGCCGCTACGGACCGGCAACAGGCGCTCGGGTCAGCTTCCTGGTCATCGCCAATTGCGTTGCGCTTGAGAACGACATCTTCCTGGAGCACGTGCTGTACAACACGTCGGCCATGCTCAAGCAGCTCGGCCTCGATCTCTGGAAGGAAGCCATGCGACTTGCCGCCGACCCGCCTCCCGGCTGGCCTCGGGACCAGCTGGTCTGGGACGGATTGCGAAGCGCTGCGACACCCGACCGGCCCTTGTCGCAGGCCGAGCCGGTCGAAGGCTTTGACCCCGATGCCTTCGCGCGATCGATCCATGACAGCATCTGGAACGGCGACGGCTCGGCAATCGCCGAGCACTACGACGGCGACTTGCGCTTTGAGGGAACGACTGATCGTGAATTTGCCGGCACTGACGCCTATCGCGCCTACGTAGACGAACTGCGCGCCGCCTTTCCGGATCTCGCGCTGCAGACCGACGAAGTCTACTGGATGGGGAACGACACCGACGGCTGGCTGGTCTCCACCAGGTGGAGCGCGGACGGCACGCATTCCGGCGGCACGATCTACCGCGAGCCGACCGGCAAGCGCTGCCAGATCTGGGGGATCACGCAGTGGCGGATCAAGGGCGGACGGGTTGTCCGGGAATGGCAGCTCTTCAACGAATTTGACCTGATGATGCAGATAGCGAGAGCACGTCATGGATGAACGTGAACTGCAGGACGCCAAGCGCCTGGTCCTTGACCACTACGAAGCGGTCGATGCTGCGGAACGGGGCAAGCTCGCGGAGGCCTTTGCCCGACACACTGCGCCGGACATGCCTTGGCGCGGCATGCATCCGTTCAACGAGCAGACCGGGGCCGACGCGGTCGCCGAGGCGTTTCTTGAACCGCTGGCAGGCGCCATGGGACCGTTGCAGCGACGCCCGGACATCTTCTTTGCAGGCATGAACAGGATTGCGGGCAAGCACGATCTCTGGGTGGTGCAGATGGGCCATCTCATGGGCCTTTGGGACCAGCCGTTCCTCGGCATGCCGCCAAGCCGCAAGATCGCGTTCCTCAGATACGTAGACTTCCATCGGGTCGAGAACGGGGCGATCATGGAGGTGGCCTGCTTCACCGACCTCATCGCCCTCGCCTATCAGGCCGGACTCCAGCCGCTCCCGCCGCAGACCGGCGCGGCGATCCTGACACCGGGGCCGCGAACCCATGACGGACTGCTCCATGGCGCGCATGATCCGGCGGACGGGCAAAAGACTATGGATCTCATCGACGGCATGATCGACGAACTGATTGACCTCGGGGCTGCTTCGCCGATCGAGCATCTCAGGCGCTGGTGGCAACCGGACATGTGCTGGTTCGGACCGGGCGGGATTGGCGCAAGCGCGTTCTTCACGGGCTATCATCGCGGCCACACGAATCCTTTCGAAGAGGGACTGGAGTTCATCCGTCATTGGGGGCACGTGACGAGGCTTGCCGAGGGCAACTATGGCGGCTTTTTCGGCTGGCCGAGCATGACCATGCGTGCGACGGGCGGGTTCATGGGCATGCCTGCCAACGACAGCCCGAGCGACATGCGCATCGTCGACCTTTACAGGCGCGAAGGCGACCTGCTGGCCGAGAACTGGATATTCATCGATCTCCTGCACTTCTTCGCAATGCAGGGCATCGACATCCTTGAGCGCCTGCGTGAGGTGCCGCGGACTTGAGCGATCTGCAAGCCGCAAAGGCGGTCGTGCGCGCATTCTACGATGCGCTCGACCACGCCGACGCGACTGACACCGCCGACGTCATGACCAGTCACTGCGCACCCGACCTGGTGTGGCGCGGGTTTCATCCATTCAACGAGATTGTGGGAAGCGAACGGGTGGCCGAACGGTTCTGGGCGCCGCTCAAGACATCGCTGACGTCCCTGCAGCGCCGTCTCGACATGTTCTTCGCCGGACGCAACCAGATCGACGGATTCGAGACGGTCTGGGTCGGGACGATGGGACACCTGATGCCCGGCCCGGACCTCGAACCGCTTGATCTTGAGCCTGGTCTCCTACTTGATCTTCCAATGATCGCGGGGCCTAAGGTGACGGCGGCGCACGCCTACCTCGCGGACAGGAAACGCTACATCACAACCGATCCGGAAATCTTCGGCGGTGTCCCGACAGTCAAGGGAACCCGAATCCCGGGGGTGCGATTCTTGCATGGTTCACCTTTTGCTTCCGTAACGTTCCGCTTTCGAA
>VYCX01000221.1 GCA_009843725.1 Boseongicola sp. SB0675_bin_26 | reverse complement strand
CGCAGATCCGAATCAAAGAAGGCCCGAAGGTCCGGAATGCCGTATTTCAGCATCGCCAAACGATCGATTCCGATTCCGAATGCAAAGCCCTGCCACCTGGATGAATCTATTCCACCCGCTTCCAGGACCTTGGGGTGCACCATTCCGGAGCCCAGGACCTCCAGCCAGCCGTCGCCCTCACCCACTTTCACCGTTCCGCCCTCCCAGGAGCACTGGATATCGACTTCAGCCGAAGGTTCCGTGAACGGAAAGTGAGAGGCACGAAAGCGGGTCTTCACGGTCGTGCCGAAAAAGGCCGAGAAGAATTCCTCGAGCACCCATTTCAGGTTGGCCATCGAAATGTCGCGATCAATCGCAAGTCCCTCGACCTGATGGAACATTGGCGTGTGCGTCTGGTCATAGTCGGCCCTGTAGACCCGCCCCGGACAGATTATGCGAAGCGGCGCCCCCCGCTCCTGCATCGCGCGAATCTGGACTGGCGAGGTATGGGTCCTGAGGACATGCGGCGGCCGGTCGTCGCCCTCTGCCTGCGCCATGTAGAATGTGTCCATCTCGGTCCGAGCAGGATGGTGATCGGGCATGTTGAGCGCGTCGAAGTTGTACCAGTCGCTTTCGATCTGCGGACCTTCCGCGACGGCAAATCCCATGTCGGCGAGGACTGCCGTCACCTCCTCGGTGACCTGGCTGACCGGGTGGACGCTTCCGCGCGGGCGCTGGCGCGCAGGCAAGGTCACGTCGAGCCACTCCTCCTTGAGACGCGCATCGAGAGCGGCGTCTTCCAGTGCAGCCTTCTTGGCCGTGATCGCCCCGTTGATCTCGTCCTTCAGCGCGTTGAGGGCCGGTCCGGCGACCTGCCTCTCCTCGGGGGCCATGCCGCCGAGTTCGCGCATCCTGAGCGACACTTCGCCCTTCTTGCCGAGAGCGGCAACGCGCAGCCTTTCAAGCGCGCCCTCGTCGGCCGCGCCAGCGATTGCGTCAAGGTACCTTGTTCTCAGTTCGTCCATCCGGACCCTCTCGATCCTTGCCCCGCCCTGCTAGCCGCCGGAACCCGCGAAGACAAGAAGCCGCGAGACCCCCTAAAGGTCCGCAGCTTCACCTGTAACTGACTCCGAAGGGAGCGTTTACGCGATCGCGGCCTTCGCCTTTTTCACGATGGCTCCAAACGCCTCCGGTTCGTGCACGGCAAGATCGGCCAGGACCTTGCGGTCGACCTCTATGCCTGCCCGTGAAAGCCCGTTCATGAAGCGTGAATAGGTCAGCGCCTCGTCATGGGCCCGGACGGCGGCGTTGATCCTCTGGATCCAGAGCGCACGAAAGTTCCGCTTTCGGGCCTTGCGGTCACGGGTCGCATACTCGTTGGCCTTGTCGACGGCCTGCCGAGCGGCCTTGAACGTGTTCTTGCGGCGACCGTAGTAGCCCTTCGCGGCACGGATCACCTTCTTGTGGCGGGCGTGGGTGGTCGTGCCCCCTCTTACGCGTGACATGTCTGCGTCTCCTCAGCGGTCGTAGGGCATGTAGCGCCTGGCGAGCCTCTGATCGGGCGCGCTCATCACGGTCGTGCCGCGTGCATTCCGAATGAACTTGTTTGTCCGCTTGATCATGCCGTGGCGCTTTCCGGCCTGGGCGCTGATCACCTTTCCCGAGGCAGACACCTTGAAGCGCTTCTTCGCGCTCGACTTGGTCTTCATCTTGGGCATTTCCATCTCCTGTCGACAGACGGTTCAAGGCCCGCTCGGCATGCCGCTTTGGCCGGCGAGCCCGTTGAGGCGTGCCGCATACAGGCCGTCACGGGCGCTGGCAAGAGCGAAAGCGCCCCTGCGTGCCCCTGTGCGACGTGCACGCATGGCGCGTGTGGCGAGCGCCGCAGGACAGGTTGCCGTCTGCCGCCCGCCGCCACGGCAGGCAGTCACGGAAAGCGCCGGGAATTTCCGTCAGTCCGACGACTTTCGCCGGGTCTCGCGACTCCGGCCGCAGCACCGGTCTTCAATCGGGGTCCGCCGGAATGATCTTGCGTTCGTCGCAGGACGAAACGCGCAAAATGTTCGTGGTGCCCGGCTTTCCAAAAGGGACACCGGCGGTCACGACGAGAAAGTCGTCCGGCGAAGCGAACCCTTCCGCAATGGAGGCCCTTGCCGAGTTTATGACGGCAGTCTTGAACCGATCCACCTCGCTGGTATGGGAGCAGTGCAGACCCCAAGACAGGCAGAGTCGCCTTGCCGTCTGGATCCGGGACGTCATGGCAATGATTGGCACATGGGGCCGTTCGCGCGCCACCAGCAACGCGGTCGTCCCCGACTCCGAGTAGCTGCAGATCACCTTGATGTCGGCTGTTTCCGCAATCTCACGCGCAGCCGAGACAATGCCGTCCGCGACAGACTGCTTGGGACCGCCCCTGCTGGCATCCACGACATCGCGATACGTGGGATCGCTCTCGACCTCGACCGCGACGTTGTTCATCGTCGATACCGCCTCGACAGGATAGGATCCGACGGCGCTCTCGGCCGAGAGCATCACCGCATCGGCGCCTTCGTATATCGCGGCGGCAACGTCAGACACTTCCGCACGCGTCGGCATCGGGCTCTCGATCATCGATTCAAGCATCTGCGTTGCCACGATCACGGGCTTCGCCGCCGTCCGGCACTTCCGCACCAGGCGTTTCTGGATCGGCGGCACGTTCTGGACCGGCAATTCCACGCCGAGGTCGCCCCGTGCGACCATGATTCCGTCCGACGCTTCAAGAATGGCATTGAAATTGCGCACCGCAGCGGGCTTCTCGACCTTTGTCATCAGCGCCGCGCGGCCCTGCGTCAGCTCGCGTGCCTCGTGGACATCTTCGGCGCGCTGGACGAACGACAGGGCCAGCCAGTCGACGCCAAGCTCGCACACGAATTCCAGATCCGACCTGTCCTTTTCCGACAATGCCGCGAGCGGCAGCAGAACGTCCGGAACATTGACGCCCTTCCGGTCCGAGACCGTGCCGCCGACCAGAACGGTGCAGTCCGCGAAGTCGGGACCATGCTCCTCGACTTTCATGCGGACCTTGCCGTCGTTGACAAGCAGCGTTGCATCCTTCTCCACGGCTTCGAAGATCTCGCGATGGGGAAGCTGCACCCTGCTTGGCCCGCCGGGCACGTCCGAAAGGTCGAAACGAAAGCTCTGGCCTTCTTCCACATCAACGGCCCCGTTCGCAAAGGTGCCCACCCTGAGCTTCGGCCCCTGCAGGTCGGCAAGGATCCCGATGGGCCGACCCACGTCCTGTTCGACCTTGCGGATGATCTCGTGCCGATCCCTTATGTCATCATGATCTCCGTGGCTGGTGTTCAGGCGAAACGTGTCGGCTCCGGCCTCGAACAGTTTGCGGATCATGTCGTATGAACTCGATGCAGGACCCAGTGTTGCGACGATCTTGACGTTTCGGAGCCGGCGCATGAGGCATTTCCCTCGGCATTGGACGATGTCCTCTACTGCCGCAATTGTTAGCGCATGACAACTGGCCAACGGGCAATTCGGACGATAGCTTCCCGCCATGCCGCTCATACCGAAGGAATCATCGGACCTGACTCCCGTCATCGTCGCCGGCAAATCACGACCGGCGCGATGGCTGGTGCTGTGCGACCACGCGTCGAACGCGGTGCCGTCCTGGGTGGCGAATGGCGACCTTGGAATCTCGCGCGACGACATGTCGCGGCACATCGCATATGACGTGGGCGCGTCAGGGCTGGCACTGAAGCTGGCGGAGCGACTGGATGCGCCCGCTGTCCTGGCAAACTATTCGCGCCTTGTCATCGATCCCAACCGGGGCGAACAGGACCCGACCCTTGTCATGCGGATCTACGATGGCACCATCATCCCGGCCAATCGCGATGCGGACGAGGCCGAAATCGAACGGCGCAAGGAGATGCTCTACCGTCCATACCACCGCACCATCGCGGAGATCGCGGCAAGGCGGCCGGACACCGTCATCCTTTCGGTCCATTCATTCACGCGGCAGTTTCGCGGTCGAAAACCCCGCCCATGGCACGTGACACTGCTGTTTGCCGACGATGACCGTCTTTCGCTCCCCCTGCTGGCGGGACTGGCTCGCGACAGGCAGCTGGTCGTCGGCGCAAACCAGCCCTACAGCGGCAGGCTCGAGGGGGACACGATTGACAGGCATGCCGTGCAGACAAGGCGACAGAACACCCTGATCGAAGTGCGGAACGACCTGATTGGCGATGAGAGGGATCAGGCAGAATGGGCCGATCGCCTTGCCGAAGTCCTTCCAGAGGCATTGCAAGCGGCGGAAACACGAGGAGAAGCTTGATGGACGACAAGACCCGCATTGAACTGGAAGCCGCCGCATTCCGGCGGCTGAAGAAGCACCTGATGGACGATCGCGCAGACGTTCAGAACATCGACCTGATGAACCTCGCCGGATTCTGCCGGAACTGCCTTTCGCGCTGGTATCAGGAGGCGGCCGGGGAACGGGGCATCGAGATTTCGAAGGAGGATGCTCGTGAATCGTTTTACGGCATGCCCTACGATGACTGGAAAGCCGTGCATCAGACCGAGGCAACGGCAGGACAGAAGGCTGCGTTCGAGCAGTCCCGGAGGCTCCATGATGATCAGAACGGAACCGACGGCTGAGCCAGCGGCCCTCGCCACATGATCCGCGGCCGTCCGTAGCCGATCCGCATCAGCGACGGCCGCGCAACCTGGATTCAAGGGAGCACTGCAACAGCGCTATAT
>VYCX01000485.1 GCA_009843725.1 Boseongicola sp. SB0675_bin_26 | reverse complement strand
TCTCCATCGTGTTCAAGACCGCACCGCATTCGATCTTTGGCCAGACGCTCGGGCAGCACCGCAACGTTCTGGCAATTTGCTTGCAGCCGAACGAGGGCATAAATCTCTTCGTCACGATCAAGGAGCCAGGACCCGGCGGCATGCGCCTCGTGGACGTTCCGCTGGACATGACCTTTGCGGAAGCGTTGGGGCGGGGCGTGGAGGACGCGCCGGCGGCCTATGAACGCCTCATCATGGATGTCATTCGCGGAGACCAGACGTTGTTCATGCGCGGCGACGAAGTTGAACAGGCATGGGCATGGACCGACCCGATCATCAAGGACTGGCGGGAGCGGGAGGAGCATCCGGATTTCTACCAGGTCGGCACGAACGGACCCGAGAGAGCGGCGGCCCTGCTTGAGGGCGACGGTCGGAAGTGGCGGGACATCGACGGCGGAGAGGACAGCGCGTGACGAACTGGGAACGGCTTGGCAAGGCCGCACGCAAGGCGGTCAAGACGCCGATCATCGAGAGGTTCGCCGATCCGAACCGAGCGCGCGAGTTTTCCGTTGAGGCGGGCGACCTGCTATTTGACTATTCGAAGACCGCGATGGACGAGGCAGGCCGGAACCTGCTGCTTGAAATGTTCGACGAATCCGCGGTCCCGTTGAACCGGCAGGCCATGTTCGGGGGCGAATCCATCAACGAGACCGAGGGGAGGGCCGTGCTCCATTCGGCGCTTCGCAACCTGGCGGGCGCACCTGTCATGGTGGACGGTCAGGACGTCATGCCTGGCGTATTGGGCACGCTCAGCCGCATGGAGAGGTTCGCCGAGGGCGTGCGTGACGGCCGCATTCGCCTCACCGGCGGCAAGGTCACGGACGTGATCAACATCGGCATCGGAGGCTCAGACCTCGGTCCGGTCATGGCGACATTGGCGCTGGCACCCTACCATGACGGGCCCCGGTGCCATTTCGTCTCGAACGTGGATGCCGCGCATGTCAACGACATCCTCCTGCCGCTCAGCCCGGAGACTGCCTTGGTGATCGTCGCTTCCAAGACTTTCACCACCATTGAGACCATGACCAATGCCGACACCGTTCGAAGGTGGATCGGCGAATCCGTGGGTGACGAGGAGGCGGGCTCGCATTTCGTGGCGCTCTCTTCCGCGGAGGGGCGGACGTCCGCCTACGGCATTGGTCCGGAACGCGTGTTCGGCTTCGAGGACTGGGTGGGAGGTCGTTATTCCGTATGGGGGCCGATCGGGCTGTCCCTGATGATCGCGATAGGGCCGGAGGCGTTTCGCTCCTTCCTGTCCGGTGGCCACGCCATGGACCTGCATTTCCAGGCTGCGCCACCCGTGCAGAACATGCCCGTCACGCTTGCGCTGACCGGGCTTTGGCACAACCAGGGCCTCGGCTACGCGACGCGGGCGGTTCTGCCGTACGAGCAGCGGCTGTCGCGTCTCCCCGCCTATCTTCAGCAGCTGGAAATGGAGAGCAACGGCAAGGGCGTCTCCGTGAACGGTTCCGACCTTCCGGTCCATTCCGGTCCCGTGGTGTGGGGCGAGCCCGGAACAAATGGCCAGCACGCCTTCTACCAGTTGATTCATCAGGGAACGCGCGTGATCCCGTGCGAGTTCATGATCGGCGCGTCGGGGCATGAGGACGAACTTGCCTACCAGCACCGACTGCTCGTCGCGAATTGCCTTGCCCAATCCGAGGCCCTGATGAAGGGCCGCAGCCTTGCGGAGGCAAAGGCGCTGCTCGCCGACCGCCTTTCGGGAGAGGAGCTGGACCGGCAGGCAAGGCATCGGGTCTTCTCGGGCAACCGGCCTTCGACCACGCTTGCCTACCCAAGTCTGACACCCTTTGTGCTCGGGCAGATCGTGGCCCTGTATGAGCACCGCGTCTTTGTCGAAGGCGCAATGCTCGGCATCAACAGTTTCGACCAATGGGGCGTTGAGCTTGGCAAGGCGCTGGCCAAGGATCTCGAGCCAGTGGTTTCCGGCGAGGCTGACGCTGGCGACAAGGACGCCTCGACAGCCCAGCTTGTCAGCTTCGTGCATCGGCATGCTAGCTGAGCGGTTCTACGCCATTTCTGCCCCGTCCCTGGCGAGAATGCGCTTGACAGCAACGT
Organism: Boseongicola sp. SB0675_bin_26; assembly: GCA_009843725.1. GTDB lineage: Bacteria > Pseudomonadota > Alphaproteobacteria > Rhodobacterales > Rhodobacteraceae > JAJEFO01. Next base: position 2,616 of record VYCX01000485.1, on the reverse strand, counting down.
CCTTGTGCGGACGCCGTGCCTTGCCGTCCTGCTCCAGGCTAACAAGCACGGCGCTGCATGTGGCGCGAACCGCGCCGCCGGAATGCACAGCATAGTCCATGATCAGGCTGGAAGGCTTGAGGAGTCGGGTGCGCGCTGTCACGACATAGCGTTCGTCCTGAAACATGGGAGCGAGGTAGTCGGCGCTTTGCTGGCGCACCACGACCTGCGGGTCGTCGTCGTGCCGCCCGTAGGATGAAAGCCCGTAGTCCTGAAGGTAACGGACCCGGATGTTCTCGAACCAGCTCAGGTACGACGCGTTGTTCACGTGGTTCAAGGGGTCGAGTTCGTGGAACCTGACCTGATCCGAATATCCGTAGGGCCAGCCATGGATTCCCATGGCTTCGAGGTCAGGAGTGTCCAGCTGGTTCAGGAAATTGGACAAGGGAGGGCGTTCCGGACGGATTGAATGGAGCGGGTGAAGGGAATCGAACCCTCGTCTTAAGCTTGGGAAGCTCCTGCTCTGCCATTGAGCTACACCCGCGCTAGGAACAATGAACTAGTTGCCGGCGCTACGTGGGTCAAGCCTCAGATTCCGATTGTCTGGCTTCGCACCATCTTGGACGAGGATTTCCGGTCTGGCGACAATGGCCGCTTGCCAGGCCACGGCAAATGTGGCTGCAATCGAACTTGCGCGTGCCAAGGACATGCCTTCCCCGGTCTGGCGTCAGGGCGCAATAGGCTGCTTGCGTCCAAAGCCGGAGATTCTCTGCACGGGACTAGGCGCTGCGCTGCCGATGCATGAGTCCCGCGTCGCGAAGATGTCTTTCGACTCTCGCGATGATTCCGTCAGGGGTCTTTACGCCGCCAAGATGAGATGCTAGCGGGCCGGCATGCAGGAATTGCGCTCCATGGCCGGAAGTCACATGTAGCGCCCGCTTTTGCGGGCGGCGCCTTCGCTGTTCGCAAGAGGATTTGCACTCTCCGAAACCGCTTGGCGCCGTCTGCGTGGAATTGCACGCAGGAGAGTGAAATTGACAAATTGGTATACTGCCGACCTTCACTTCGGTCACGAAAGCATCATCCGGCTCTGCGGCCGGCCGTTTCGTGACGCCGATCACATGGAGGCGGTCATTCTGGAGAACCTCTGGAGCTGCGTTGGCCCGCAGGATGACCTTTGGATTCTCGGGGACTTCGCGATGGGCCGAAATTCGAGGAATGACGAATGGCTCCGCCATCGCTTCGATCAGCTGCCAGGCTTGCGAAGGCACCTCGTGGTTGGCAATCATGATCGGGCCATGACCCTGAGGCTGCCTTGGGACAGCGTGTCACACTTCCTGGAGGTGAGGGATGATCCGGACTGCCTTCCCAACACGCTCTGTCACTATCCAATGGTGACCTGGAACCATTCCAGGCGCGGTGCGTTGCAGCTATTTGGCCACGTGCACAACAACTGGAAGGGCACCCGGAACTCAGTCAACGTCGGCGTTGATGTCTTTGACTACATGCCAGCGCAGCTTGAGGACATCCGGCGTCGTGCGAGGACATTGCCCGTGAACGCGCATTGGCCCGACGTGGAGCCTGGGCTGGATCTGGAATCCGGGTAGCATGTCAATGCAACCTGCCAATTGCCAAGTTGACGGAGCGGGCCGCCCCGGCAGGATGCATCCCTGCTGGGGCAATCCTCAAACCGGTCCCCTGCAACGGTCCGACCCGAAGTTCCTGTCCCGGTGGATCGTCGTCATCGGAAAGACTGGATTGGACGTGAACTGGGCTGGTTTGCGCATAAGGCCAAGACATCAATGCCTTCAATGGCTTGAGCGCTGATTCAGGGGTTTATCGTGTCGGTGGTTCAGACTAAACGCATTCCTGTATCCGATGAAAGGTCCCGCACATGATCCCGAGATACGTGCGCCCGGACATGGCGGCGGTCTGGTCGCCGGAAACCAGGTTTCGCATCTGGTTCGAGATCGAGGCGCATGCCTGCGATGCCATGGCGGAACTTGGCGTCATTCCCCGCGAAAACGCCGCGGCGGTCTGGAAGGCTCGCGACGCAGAGTTCGACGTCAACCGAATCGACGAGATCGAGGCTGTTACCAAGCATGACGTCATCGCGTTCCTGACGCATCTTGCCGAAATCGTAGGCGAGCGGGAAGCCCGCTTCGTGCACCAGGGCATGACGTCTTCCGACGTCCTTGACACCGCCTTCAACATACAGCTGACACGCGCTGCCGACCTGCTCCTCGAAGACATCGATGCGCTTCTCGCTGCGCTGAAGCGTCGCGCGATCGAGCACAAGATGGATGTCCGCATCGGGCGGAGCCACGGCATTCACGCGGAGCCCGTCACAATGGGGCTGACCTTCGCCAGGTTCTTTGCGGAAATGGACCGCAACAGGGCACGTCTTGTGCAGGCGCGTGAGGAAGTGGCCACCGGTGCGATTTCCGGTGCGGTCGGAACTTTCGCGAACATTGACCCCGGCGTGGAGAAGCACGTCTGCGCCAGGCTGGGGCTTCGCCCGGAACCTGTCTCGACGCAGGTCATTCCGAGAGACCGGCATGCAATGTTCTTCGCGACGCTCGGTGTCATCGCCTCGAGCGTTGAGAACATCGCGACCGAGATCCGGCATATGCAGCG
>VYCX01000500.1 GCA_009843725.1 Boseongicola sp. SB0675_bin_26 | reverse complement strand
GATGACGACATTGTCGATGCCGACTTCGAAGACCTCGAAGACGACAAGCGCGCGTGACGCCGCTTGGCGCGATTTTCGACCGGCCCGAGGCCTTCTCGGGCCGGTCGTAGCGCTTCGAGGGGAATGAGGCATGTCCAAGCGCGATTTCTACGAGGTTCTTGGGGTCTCCAGGGGGGCGTCGCCCGAAGAGCTGAAAAAGGCGTACCGACGCAAGGCGAAGGACCTTCACCCGGACAGGAACTCGGACAATCCCAAGGCGGAAGCCCAGTTCAAGGAAGTCAACGAAGCGTACGAGATCCTCAGGGACGCCGAGAAGAAGGCAGCCTATGACCGTTTTGGCCATGCCGCATTCGAAGGTGGCATGGGTGGCGGGGCGCACCCCGGTCGCGAATACGCAGGCGGCGACTTCGCAAGCGCGTTCTCGGATGTCTTTGACGACCTCTTCGGCGACATAACCGGATCTCGCCGCGGGAAAAGGCAGCAGCGCGCCACGCGCGGCTCGGACCTGCGTTACAACCTGCGGGTGACGCTCGAAGACGCGTATTCGGGCGTTCAGAATTCCATCAGGGTGCCCACCGCCCTGTCCTGTGAAACCTGCAACGGCACGGGAGCGGAAGGCGGCGCGGAACCGGAGCCTTGCCCGACATGCTCGGGCCTGGGAAAGGTGCGTGCAAGCCAGGGATTCTTCACGGTGGAGCGCACCTGCCCCACATGCTCGGGCGCCGGCCATCTCATCAGGAATCCGTGCGGGTCCTGCGGCGGGTCCGGACGGGTCGCGAAAGAGCGCTCGCTTTCCGTCAACATTCCCGTTGGCGTGGAAACCGGAACGCGGATCCGGCTCGCCGGCGAGGGCGAGGCGGGGCTGCGGGGAGGACCGTCCGGCGATCTCTACATCTTCATCGAAGTCGCCGAACACGCGCTGTTTCTGCGGGACGGAATGAACCTGTATTGCCAGGTGCCAGTGTCAATGGCGACGGCCGCGCTTGGAGGCGACATCGAGGTTCCGACCATCGACGGCGGACGCAGCCGCGTGAAGATCCCGACCGGCAGCCAGGCGGGACGCCAGATGCGGCTTCGGGGAAAGGGCATGCCGTCGCTGAGGGGCGGCGGCCACGGCGACATGGTGGTCGAGCTTGCGGTCGAGACGCCGGTCAACCTGACCGCCAGGCAAAAGGAGCTGCTTCGCGAATTTGAAATGCTCTCGGCGGAGAACAATCCCAAGAGCTCGGGATTCTTCGAGAAAGTGAAATCCTTCTGGGAAGGCATGAAGGCATGATCGACCGTCCTCGCCAGGGCGCGGACATCGACATGCCCGTCGAGCGCAGGGGCCAGCCTTGCCGGTCGTTCAAGCAAGGCTTCTTCGTTTTCGGACTTGAGGCAACGGAACGGGCGGGCGCCTTGCCGAGCGTCTTGAGCGGCAGCTCCAAGGCTGCAACATGCCAGCGCACCGGATGCGTTCGCGCTCCCCTCTCCATGAGATCCAGCCCGCCCAATCTCGGACCGCCCGCCCCGCAGCGGCGAGAGAACTGACTCGCGCCGCATGCCCCTGGCGTCCTGGCAAGGTTGCCGCCAGTTTCTCCAGGGACCGGCCTGCCGGATTGCCGGGCGCCGGGCCGCGGTCGCGCGCGCGTCGAAATCCGTGGCCTGCAAGGCCGCTCCGCGCGCTTCAGGGCGCTGCGGAATCTACAGCCTGCCGTGACAGTGCTTGAACTTCTTGCCCGACCCGCACGGGCAAGGGGCATTCCGGCCCGGCTTTCCCCAAGTCGAAGGGTCGCTTTCGTCAAAGCCCGTAGCCGCCTTGGCCTTGGAGTCGGGCGGCTTCCCGGAGGCTGCGGCGGAAGCAGCCTGCTGCTGCGCCAGCATCTGCCGAATCATCGCCTGCTGCTCTTCCGCGCTAAGCGGCCGGATGTGGGCGAGCTTCTCGGTCACTTCTCCCCGCAGCGCGTTCAGCAAGCCCTCAAAGAGCTGAAACGACTCGGTCTTGTATTCGTTCACGGGATCGCGCTGGGCATAGGCCCGGAAGCCGACGACCGATCGCAGGTGCTCAAGCTTCAGGATGTGCTCTCGCCACTTCGCATCCATCGTCTGCAGCAGAACCTGTTTCTCGACGGACCGCATGTTGTCCAGGCCGAACTGCTCGGCCTTTGAATTCATGAGCCTGTCGGACTCTTCGTAGAGCCGTTCGCGGATCATCTCGTCGTCGACCCCTTCCTCGTCGGCCCAATCGACTATTGGGGCGGAGATTCCGGTCTTCTTCCTGACCTCCTCGGCCAGCGCCTCGGTTTCCCATTGATCCGCGTAGGACTTGGGCGGAATGTGCTGCTCGACGAGGTCATCGATGACTTCGTGCCGCATGTCCTGCACGATTTCCTCGACCTCTGCCGCCTCCATGATCTCGCGTCGCTGGCTGAAGATGACCTTTCGCTGGTCGTTCATGACGTCGTCGAGTTTCAGGAGCTGCTTGCGGATGTCGAAGTTCCGGCCTTCAACCTTGGCCTGTGCACGTTCGAGCGACTTGTTCACCCAAGGGTGCTGAATGGCCTCGCCGTCCTGCATCCCAAGCGTCGAGAGAACCTTGTCCAGCCGCTCCGACCCGAAGATGCGCATGAGGTCGTCCTCAAGCGAAAGAAAGAAGGTCGAGCGGCCCGGATCCCCCTGGCGCCCGGAGCGTCCGCGAAGCTGGTTGTCTATGCGCCGGCTTTCATGCCGTTCGGTGCCAAGAACGAACAGGCCGCCGGCAGCCAGGACCTTTTCCTTGTCGTCGGCGTGCTCGGCCTCGATCCTGGCACGGATGGCCTCCGGGTCGGCGTCCGGCTCCTCGGCAAGCGCCTGCATCACACGCATCTCGACGTTGCCGCCGAGCTGGATGTCCGTGCCGCGTCCGGCCATGTTGGTGGCGATCGTCACGGCGCCGGGCTTGCCCGCGTCAGCCACGATCTGCGCTTCCTGTTCGTGGTGCCGGGCGTTCAGAACATTGTGCGCGATCTTCTCCTTTTTCAGCAGCGCGGACAGGAACTCCGAGCGTTCGATCGAGGTCGTGCCGACCAGAACCGGCTGTCCCTTGTCGTGGGCCTCCTTGATTTCGTGAACAATGCCGTCGAACTTCTCTGCCGCGGTGCGGTAGATCTGATCGTCCTCGTCCTCGCGCGCGACCGTGACGTTCGTCGGAATCTCCATGACTCCAAGCTTGTAGATCTCCTGGAACTCCTCGGCCTCCGTCGCTGCCGTGCCGGTCATGCCTGCCAGCTTTTCGTAGAGACGAAAGTAGTTCTGGAAGGTCACGCTTGCCAAAGTGACGTTTTCCGGCTGGATCGGCACGCCTTCCTTGGCCTCGATCGCCTGGTGCAATCCGTCCGACAGCCGACGCCCGGCCATCATCCTGCCGGTGAATTCGTCGATCAGCACGACTTCCCCGTCCCGGACGATGTAGTCCTTGTCTCTCGTGAACAGCTTGTGTGCCCTCAGCCCCTGGTTGACGTGATGCACCAGCGTCGTGGACTCGGGATTGTAGAGCGACTGCTCCTCCGGCAGGAGTCCCGCCTCCCGAAGGCGTGCCTCGAGAAACTCGTTGCCGTCGTCAGTGTAGGTGACGTTGCGGGTCTTTTCATCGAGCGCGTAGTGATCGTCCTGCACTTCCGGGATCAGCTTGTCGATCGTGACATAGAGTTCCGAACGGTCCTCGCTCGGCCCGGAAATGATGAGCGGAGTCCGCGCCTCGTCGATGAGGATCGAATCCACCTCGTCAACGATTGCGAAATAGTGATCCTTCTGCGTCATGTCGGCCAGGGCCGATTTCATGTTGTCCCGCAGGTAGTCGAATCCCAGCTCGTTGTTCGTGGCGTAGGTGATGTCGGAACGATAGGCCGCCTTCTTTTCGATTTCGTCCTGTCCGGGATGCACGACGCCGGTCGTCATCCCCAATGCGGAATAGACCTTGCCCATCCACTCGGCATCACGCTTGGCGAGATAGTCGTTCACGGTGACGATGCGAACGTTCCGGCCTGTCAAGGCATTGAGGTAGGCGGGAAAGGTCGCGACCAGCGTCTTGCCCTCTCCTGTCTTCATCTCCGCGATGCTGCCCCGGTGCAGGAACACGCCGCCGATCAACTGAACGTCAAAGGCACGAAGGCCGAGCGAGCGCCTGCCCGCCTCGCGACAGTTGGCAAAGGCTTCGGGCAGGATGTCGTCCAGGCTCTCGCCTTCCGCGACGCGCTTCCGGAACGCCTCCGTCCTTGCGACAATTTCCCCGTCGGACAGCGCCTCGAATTCCGGCTCCATCGCGTTGATCCGATCGACCAGCGGACGCGTCGCCCTCACGCGGCGGTCATTCACGGTCCCGAAGACCTTTTTCGCAATTGTTCCAAATTCAAGCATTCGCAGCGCCTCTTGGCATCAGGACTGACGAGATCGTGTGAGGGGATGAGCTTGCCCGTGCCTCTGGCCCGCCATAGAAGGGCAAGGGGATGGTCGCCTCGCCAACGTTCAGCGATTTAAGGGGCGGGTATCCCGCTGTCAACTTCGCCCGGACCCCCGGCCCCATTTGAGGACGGAACATGACTTCAAGAACAAGGCTTGCCACCCTCGCGACCGTGATCGCGCTGGCATTTCCGACGAACGCCCTCGGGGACGAGCATGTCCGTGCGGACACGGTCGTTGCAACCGTGAACGGCACGGACATCACTCTGGGACACATGATCCTGCTGAAGCAGCGCCTCCCGGACCAGTACCGGCAACTTCCGGGCGA
>VYCX01000323.1 GCA_009843725.1 Boseongicola sp. SB0675_bin_26 | reverse complement strand
GGCGGAACTGGACGACGCCAAGCGGGCCGCGATGTACCACGAAATGGGCATGTTGGCGCGCGATGACGGCGGGACGGTGATTCCGTACTTCCCGAACTTCGTCTATGGTCGCCGGTCCAACGTCAAGCATGTCGGCCAGCTTTCGCCGGCATGGCAGATGGACGGCTACCGCCACGCCAGCCGTTGGTGGTTTGCGTAAGACTGGAATGCGGGTCCGGGCCATGTGCCCGGGCCCGCCGAATCTTGCCGCGATGCGGCTTTCCTGCGGCGCCGGCAATCCAATGATCGGGACATGCCCGGCACCAACGCTCGGAGGGGCTTATGAGGGACATTCTGGGGCTGGTCGCAAAACGGCTGGGCCTGGGGCTGGTCACGCTGCTAGTCGTGTCGGTTCTGATTTTCTTCGCGGTCGAATTGCTACCCGGCGACATCGCCCAAGCCGTGCTTGGCCAGATGGCGACCGAGGAAACCCTCGCCAGGTTGCGCGAGGAGTTGGGGCTTGGACGCCCGGCGATCGTGCGCTATTTCGATTGGCTCGCCGGAGCGGTGACCGGCGATTTCGGCACTTCGCTCATTGACGGAGAACCGGTCACCGCCAAGATCACGGACCGTTTCGTCAGCACGTTGTTCCTGGCCGCCTATGCAGCCGTGATTGCCGTTCCCTTCGCGATCACGCTCGGAATAATTGTGGCGCTCCTCCGGAACTCGATATTCGACCGGGTGGCGAACGTCGTGACGCTCACCTCAATTTCCTCGCCCGAGTTCTTCCTTGGCTACATCCTGATCCTCTATCTCGCCGTCAAGTGGAGCATGTTCCCTGCGATCGCGAGCATTTCGTCTGGAATGACGTTGCTGGAACTGCTCGAACGCACGTTCCTTCCCGCGCTGACGCTTGTGCTGGTCGTGACCGCGCACATGATGCGGATGACCCGTGCAGCGATCATCAACCTGCTTGCATCACCCTATATCGAGATGGCGCGGCTCAAGGGAGCGCCGCCGTGGAAAGTGATCGTCAAGCATGCGCTGCCGAACGCCTGGGCCCCGATCATCAATGTCGTGGCGCTGAACCTCGCCTATCTGGTCACCGGGGTGGTTCTGGTCGAAGTCGTGTTCGTCTATCCGGGCATCGGCCAGTTGCTGGTCGATGCAGTTGCCAAACGCGATTTCCCCATCGTGCAGGCGTGTTGCCTGATCTTCGCGGCAACGTTCATTCTCCTGAACCTCGCGGCGGATGTCGGGGCAATCCTGACCAATCCGCGTCTGCGGCATCCAAAGTGAGGGCGACGAAATGAGCATGTTCGTCATCGGATACTACGCCGCGCTGATCGCCGCATCCTGCATCGCCGCCTATTTCCAGAACCGCCAGGCGTTCATGCTGCTCTTCTCGCTGACGTTGGTCAGCTTCGTTCTCGGGATTGTCGGCGGCGTGCCGGCTTTGCAGGGCGTGACGATCTTCGCAGGGATCCTGGCCCTTGCGGCGGGAACATCCTACGCGTTCCGCGAGTTTCTGATCCAGGTCTCCAGACCTGCAATCGCCAAGGAACTCAGAACGGCTCCCCTGACCGCGGCCTTTGGAATGTTCGTGATCTTCACTTACGCCATCGCGGGCATCTTCGCCCCCTGGATTGCGCCCTTCGGACAGTCGGAAGTGATCGCTTCAGCGTTCGAGCCGCCGAACGAAGACATGCTTCTCGGCGCTGACCAGCTTGGCCGCGACATGTTCAGCCGCATCGTCTACGGTGCGCGCAATTCCGTCGGCCTGGCGCTTCTCGCAACCATCCTTGCATTCGTGATCGGTGCGCTGGCCGGCCTCTATTCTGCCGTCAAGGGTGGCTGGCTGGATCAGCTGTCGGGCCGCGTGGCCGATGTGATCATGTCGGTTCCATCACTCATCTTCGCACTTCTGATGCTGTCGATCTTCGGCACCTATCTCTGGGTGATTGTGGTCGTCGTCGCGATCATCTACTCGCCGCGCGTCTTCCGGTTGACCCGTGCGGTTGCAGGGAACGTGGTCGTCATGGACTATGTCGAGGCGGCAAAGCTGAGGGGTGAGGGCGATTGGCACCTGATCCGCAAGGAAATCCTGCCAAATTCCACGGCTCCGCTGATTGCCGAGTTCGGACTGGAGTTTTGCTTCGTGTTCCTGCTGATTGCCGGACTGAGCTTTCTTGGCCTGGGAATTCAGCCGCCCACTGCGGATTGGGGTTCAATGGTGCGGGAGAACGCGACGCTGATCTCGTTCGGCGACATCACGCCCTTGATTCCGGCGGCTGCCATTGCGCTGCTGACCGTCGCCGTAAACTTCGTCGTTGACTGGATGCTGTTCCGGTCCTCGGGCCTGAAGGAGCAATGATGTGAACAAGCCCCAAAGCAAGAGCGTCCTCCTGGAAATCCGCGGCCTCAAGATCGACGGCTATTCCGACGAGACATGGGTGCCGATCATCAAGGGTGTCGATTTGACGCTCCGACGCGGCGAGGTGCTTGGCCTGATCGGCGAATCCGGTGCGGGCAAGTCGACGATCGGGGCCGCGGCGATGGGCTATGCTCGCGACGGAACGCGAATTTCCGAGGGCTCGATCGAGTTCGACGGCATGGAACTGACCACGGCCACGTCGGCGGAAAAGCGTGCGCTGCGCGGTTCGCGAATTGCCTATGTCGCTCAGTCGGCTGCCGCCAGCTTCAATCCTGCGCACAAGCTGATCGACCAGCATACCGAGGCACCGCTGCACTACCGCATCAAGAAACGGATGGAAGCCCAGGAAGACGCCATGGAGCTGTACGAGCGCCTGCGACTCCCGAGCCCGAGGGAAATCGGTTTCCGCTATCCGCACCAGGTGTCGGGCGGACAGTTGCAGCGGGCCATGACCGCCATGGCCATGTCCTGCCGACCCGATCTGATCATCTTTGACGAGCCGACGACAGCGCTTGACGTGACCACGCAAATTGAGGTCCTTGCCGCGGTCCGCGACATCGTCGATCAGTTCAATACGGCCGCGATCTACATCACTCACGATCTTGCGGTGGTCGCGCAGATGGCTGACGCCATCAAGGTGCTCCTGAAAGGCGAAGAGGTGGAGCACGCCCCGACCGAGAAGATGCTTGACGCGCCCGAGGAGGAATACACCAAGTCGCTTTGGGCCGTCCGCAGCTTCAAGCGTCCGCAGAAATCGCGTCCGGAGGATGACAGCAAGCCGGTGATCTCTGTCCAGGGCGTCGATGCGGCCTATACCGGCGGCGCGAAGGTGCTGGATGACGTTTCCTTCGATATCTATCCCGGAATGACCGTCGCAGTGGTGGGCGAGTCCGGTTCCGGCAAATCGACGGCTGCCCGCGTCATCACAGGCTTGCTGCCGCCGATGAAGGGCGAGGTTCTTTGCCGGGGAGCGGCTCTGCCGCCGCGTTATCAGGATCGCACCAGGGAACAGCTTCGCCAGGCGCAGATGATCTATCAGATGGCGGATACGGCGCTGAATCCCAAGAGCCGGATCAGTGACATCATTGGCCGCCCGGCACAGTTCTATTCCGGTCTCAAGGGGCCGATGCTGAAACAGAGGGTGGACGAGCTTCTGGATCTGATCGAGCTTGATCCGGCGAATTTCTACAACCGTTTCCCGCCCGAACTTTCGGGAGGCCAGAAGCAGCGCATCGGTATTGCCCGGGCATTGGCTGCGGAACCGGAGTTCATCATCTGCGACGAGGTGACAAGCGCGCTCGACCAGCTGGTCGCCGAAGGGATCCTGAAACTGCTGGACCGCCTGCAGCGGGAGCTCGGTCTGGCTTATATGTTCATTACCCACGATCTGGCCACGGTTCGCTCGATTGCGGACGAGGTGGTGGTCATGCAAAATGGCAGGGTCGTGGAACAGGGCGCGAAGGAAGAGATGTTCACGCCACCCCATCACCCCTATACCGACCTTTTGCTATCGTCGGTACCGGAGATGGATCCAAACTGGCTCACGACACTTCTCGAAGAGCGTGGGGTCGACAACATTGGCGAGGCGGCTCGCGTGTAGAGAGGGTCGTTGTCGCAACGCAATCGGCGCGAAGTCCATGCGATTGACGGATTCGCGTGACGCATCCACGTTGCCTCGTCCATGGGAATCGCCCGTTTCGCCAGCCCGAGCACGTCCATAGGACTCTCCGTCGCGGATCTCGGCACCCCTTGGTTATCCGGCGCGCAATCGCATATAACATGGTGCAGCACCGACCTGGGGAAGAACATGCTAGAGCTCAATGGGGCAGGAACCGAGCCCGCCGCCGACCTGATCAAGGACAGCACCGAAGCCACGTTCATGGCGGACGTGGTCGAGGCCAGCCAGAAGGTGCCGGTTATCGTGGATTTCTGGGCGCCTTGGTGCGGCCCTTGCAGGCAGTTGACGCCGGAACTCGAAGGTGCGGTCAGGAATGCCCGTGGGGCCGTAAGGCTGGCGAAGGTCAATCTCGACGAGAACCAGGCCATTGCGGCGCAGTTGCGCGTCCAGTCGATCCCGATGGTCTATGCATTCTGGCAAGGCCAGCCGATCGACGCCTTTCAGGGCGCGCTTCCGGCCTCGCAGGTGAAGGCCTTCATTGATCGCGTGATCAAGGCCGCCGGAGGAGAGAATGGCGGCAGCCTGTCGGATGCGGTGGGTTCGGCCGAAGAGATGCTGCAGGAAGGTGCGGTCGCCGATGCCGCGCAGGTCTTCGCCGCAGTTCTCAAGGAAGACGCCTCGAATGCCGCCGCATATGCCGGACTCGTCAAGAGCTACCTGGCTCTCGACC
>VYCX01000392.1 GCA_009843725.1 Boseongicola sp. SB0675_bin_26 | reverse complement strand
TCCGGGAGACTTTCGCCAGGATGGCAATGGACGACGAGGAAACGGTGGCATTGGTCGCCGGAGGGCATACCTTCGGAAAGGCTCACGGCGCGGGCGACCCCGGCCTTGTCGGTCCGGAACCGGAAGGTGCGCCAATCCAGCAGATGGGGCTGGGATGGAAGAACGGCCATGGCTCCGGGAAGGGTGTCGACACGACAACAAGCGGCATCGAGGGTCCTTGGACATCGGATCCGATCAAGTGGGACATGGGCTACTTTGACGTGCTGTTCGGATACGAGTGGGAGCGTTCGAAGAGCCCGGCCGGCGCGCATATCTGGGTCGCCAGGGACTTGAAGGACGAGGACCATGCGCCCGAGGTTGACGGATCCGGCAACAAGGTCACGCTGATGATGACGACGGCCGACATGGCGATGCGCATGGACCCCGATTACGAGAGGATCTCGCGTCGGTACCACGCAAACCCCGAGGAGTTCGCAGATGCATTTGCCCGGGCATGGTTCAAGCTGACGCACAGGGACATGGGGCCGCGCGCCTGCTACCTTGGTCCGGAGGTGCCGGATGAGGAACTGATCTGGCAGGATCCGATCCCCGTGCCAGACCACGATCTGGTCAACGCCGCCGACATTGCCGAGCTCAAGAAGCAGATCCTTGGTTCGGGCCATTCCGTGGCCGAGTTCGTCTCGCTGGCGTGGTCTTCTGCATCGACCTTCCGGGGGTCTGACAAGCGCGGCGGGGCAAATGGTGCCCGCATCCGGCTGGCTCCCCAGAAGGACTGGGAGGTCAACAAGCCGCTGCTGCCGGTCATCGAGTCGCTCGAAAGGATCAGGGACGGCCTTGGAAGGCCGGTCTCTCTTGCCGATCTCATCGTGCTGGCCGGCTCGGCAGCGATCGAGAAGGCGGCTTCTGACGGCGGCAACCCCGTGGAGGTGCCGTTCACTCCGGGGCGAGGAGATGCAACGCAGGACCAGACCGACGCGGAGAGCTTTGCGGCGCTTGAACCCGCGGCCGACGGGTTCCGGAACTACCAGAAGGCGCAATATGCGGTTTCGGCGGAAGAGCTCCTTGTAGATCGTGCCCAGCTCCTGACGCTCACGGCACCGGAAATGACCGTTCTGGTCGGCGGCATGAGGGCACTTGGCGCGAACCATGGCGCTTCGCCCCACGGGGTCATGACGGAAACGCCCGGCAAGCTGACCAACGACTTCTTTGTCGCGATCACGGACATGGGCATCGACTGGGTGCCGGTTTCTGGCGACGAGGGGGTGTTCGAGGGCCGTGATCGTGCCGGAAGCGGCGTACGCTGGACGGCAACGCGGGTCGACCTTGTCTTTGGCGCGAATTCCCAGCTTCGGGCACTGGCCGAGATCTATGCCCAGGACGACAACAGGAGTAAGTTCGTGGCTGATTTCGTCGCGGCCTGGGTCAAGGTCATGGATGCGGACCGCTTCGACCTGAACTGAGCTTAGTCGGGATCTTCGTCCGATCGCCGGAGCGCCTTGATCGTGCTCCGGCGTTTCTTTTGTTCGAGGCGCTTGCGTCTTTGGCCTGGCGGCACGGAGGTCCTCACGCGGGGCTTCGGCTTGGCGAGTGATCGCCGGATCAGGTCCGCGAGCCTTGCACGCGCGATTGTGCGGTTTCGGGCCTGGCTCCGGGTCTCCGAAACCTGGATCACGACGGCCCCGTCCCGTGTCCAGCGCCGGCCGGCAATGTGCCTGAGCCGCCGTTTCGCGGATTCGGGCAGGGAAGGCGAACGTGCCGCTTCGAAGCGCAGTTCCACGGCCGTCGCGACCTTGTTCACGTTCTGTCCCCCGGGGCCAGAGGCACGGACAAACTGTTCGGTGATTTCCCAGTCCGCCAGTTCGATGTCAGGCGTGATCCACATCAGGTCTGTTCGCTTCGATGATTCAGGCTGTTCCGGCGGTACGATGGTCACCGGATTGCGACTGTGCGGGAAAGAAGAAGGGCCGCCGACGAGGCGACCCTTCCGAGTGTCTTGGAGATGGGCCAGTTAGGGACCGGTCAGACCGGCGGCCCAATCAGGAGTGCTTTTGCAAAGGGTCTGCCCTTCAGCTGATGGGTCTCCTGACTGTCCGGACACCTCTCTCCAATATCGCTCTGGACACTGGACCACCTCCTTTCGCCTGTTTCGGTTGCGGGGAGGTTGGCACGGAATCCGCCGCTGTCAAACTATTTTGCGTCCTGCCCGCCCAGTTTTTCGACAATGAGGCGAAAGGGCACCAGTGCCAAGACGGCAATTCCAAGCTTGACGCCCCAGTCGGCCAGCGCAAGCGACATCCAGAGCGGCAAAGCGGGCCCGAGCCCCAGCAGCGGCAGGGCGTCGTTCGCCCAGCTCACGTCGTTTCCGGGCTCGACGAACGCAAGCCACGCCGAGAACGCGACCGTGAAGAAGATTGCCGTGTCGACGGCCGAGCCGATCAGAGTCGAAACGAACGGCGCGCGCCACCAGACCCCGTCTCTCAGCCTGTCGAATACGGCCACGTCCAGCAGCTGTGCGGTCAGGAAGGCCAGCCCGGATCCGGCCGCGATCCGCCATGTCACAAGCGGTCCGAATTCTCCTGCGATCTGTGTTCCGACTATGGAGCAGATCACGCCGACCGCGAACCCTGCCACCACGACACGGCGCGCCATCGCGGCCCCGTAGAGCCTGTTCATCACGTCGGTCACCAGGAACGCCAACGGATAGGTGAACGCGCCCCATGTCAGCCATTGGCCGAACAGGAACTGCACGAGGATGTTGGATGCCACGACGATGGCGGCCATGCAGAGGATGCCGGGCAGGATGCGGGACATGTGATGATTCCGTTTTTGCAAGGTTGCGGAGACTTGGCTCCCGTCGGCGGGAACGCAGGGCCATTATCGTTCGGGCGCCCTCAGGTCAAGCAACCCGGAGTGCGGCCCGGCATGTGCGGCAGTCAGCCCGTGTCAGTCCAAGGACTTGGCGGGCGGTCTGCCTTCCGCGAGTCTCTCGATCACCGCGTCAGCGTTGTCGCGCACTGTTCCGGCAAGTCGGCGAGCACGAGTTCCGGCCGCGGCTTCGGGGGCTGTGCGTCCGGGTCCGGCGGCGGCGGATTGAGTATGTCCTTGACCCAGATCTCCGCATCGGCGCACCCGTCGCCCGCTGGCGGAGGCGCCTGGTTCACGCAGTCCCTCGCATTGTCCGGACAGGTCAGCCGGACATGGAAGTGATAGTGATGGCCCCACCACGGGCGGATTTTCCGCAGCCAGCGACGGTCGCCGGTCTCGTCCTTGCACATCTGAACCTTGGCGCCGGGAAACACGAAGATTCTCGCAACGCGCTCGTCCTCGGCGGCAGTGCGGAGGATTGCGTGATGCTCGGCCGTCCAGTTGTCATTGACGTAAGCGCCCTTGGAACGCCGGGTCGAAATCGATGACAGTTCCTCCCGCTCCTGTCGCGAGAGGTCAAGCCGCTTTGGCGGCAGCATCCAAATGTCGGCGTCAAGCCCGATCTGGTGGCTGCGATGCCCGGACATCGGACCGCCGCGGGGTGGCGAGAGGTCGCCCACATAGAGCCCCGCCCATCCATCCTGCGTCGCTGCGAACCGCGAGAGCTCGGTGACGAAATCGATCAGTTCCGGATGGCCCCAGTTCCTGTTTCTTGACAGCCTCATCGCCTGCCAGGTCGAACCTGTTTCGGGCAGCTGGCTCGCGCCGGCAAGGCAGCCGCGGGCGTAACTGCCGATGGCGGCGCTGCCTTCGGTCGACGGCGTCTTCTTTGCACCGAAGAGTTCCTTTGCGATCGGTTCGCCGGATGCAGGCGCAGACAGCGCACATGCGATGGCGAAAGTCTTGAGAATCCGGATGTTCATTTTGCTGCTCGATCTCCGTTGGGGTCGGTCCAATGTAGCAGGACGGCGCCTGCGGCGAATAGCGCAATTATTGGCGTCACGCCCAAGGCCACGTTGCCGGTGAGGGCGGTCACGATTCCGATCAGAAGGGGTGCAAGAAATGATGTTGCCCGCCCCGCAAGCCCATACAGGCCGAACGCTTCCGTCGCCGTGTCCGGGTCGGCATGGCGCACCATGAGCGTGCGGCTTGCGGCTTGCAGGATGCCCCCGAAGCCGCCGATGAGAGCTCCACATGCCATGAAGATCACGTGCGGGAGTCCCTCGCAAACGGCACCGGAGGTTCCGCAATACGCCGCGACAGGCAGCCCGAAGATGCTGTCAGGGCGTACCGACATGATCGTGACGCAGACCACGACAAGCGCGGCGACACAGACGGCTATGACCGGCTTCGGCCCGAAGCGGCGGTCAAGGCCCCCACCGATCCAGGACATGACGGCTGCCGAGATCACGCCGATGATCCCGAAGATTCCGACCCGCGTGATTTCCCAGTTCAGGACGAGCACCGCATAGGTGCCGCCAAAGGCGTAGAGCCCGTTCAAGCCGTCGCGATACAGCATCGAGCCGCCCAGAAACGAAGCGAGGCTCGGGCGCCTTGGCAGCGCGCGCAGCCTGTCGAGCAGGTGCCTCAGCGATTCGACGGCGCGCGTGCGCTTTCGCAGCGGCTGCTCCTCGCGCACCCAAAGGAAGTACGGGATCATGAAGACCGCGAACCAGATCGCGGCAAAGGGACCGACGAAGCGCGTGCCTTCCCGGGTCTCCGGATCAAGGCCGAGGGCCGGCGCCAGGCCGAAGATCGTGGTCCCCGACGCCTGCTCGACAAAGAGCGTCAGCATGATGACGAGCGAGACCAGCCCCCCGAGATATCCGAAGGCGTATCCCGAG
>VYCX01000322.1 GCA_009843725.1 Boseongicola sp. SB0675_bin_26 | reverse complement strand
TCGATGGACATCGCCATGGGCGAAATGGCCTTCATTCAGGCGACCGAAATCGCGATGCGGGAATACGCGTTGGTTCCGATCCATCATGAGATCGCGACCTGGGCTGCACGCGACGGCATCGCCTACGAACACGGTGCCCTGGACAGCACCTTCATCCACAAGATCCGTCCGCAAGAATGAACGAGGGGCTGGCCCGCCGCATGTCCGCGGCGGGCCAGCCTGCGAAGGGAACCCCCGATGCTGGCCTTTGTCCTGAGACGCGTCATGCAAAGCGTGGTCGTCCTGTTCGTCATGTCTTTGGTGGTGTTCTCCATGATCAATCTGGTGGGTGATCCGGTCGACATGCTCGTCAATCCGGAAAGCCTGCCCGAGGAAATCGATCGTGTGCGACGGGACTTCGGGCTCGATCAGCCGGTCCACGTACAATACTGGAAGTTCCTGCTGGGTGCGATCTCGGGAGATCTGGGCAAGTCCTTTATCTTCGGGCGACCGGCACTTGCGCTCATGGCCGAGCGTTTTCCGGCTACGCTTGAACTTGCGACCAGCGCACTGGTCATATCCGTGACCGTGGGCCTGCCCCTTGGAGTCTACGCGGGCCTGCGGCCTGATGGATGGGGCACACGCATCATCATGGGTGGCTCGGTGCTCGGAATATCGGTCCCGACCTTCTGGTTGGGCCTGATGATGATCATTGTCTTTTCTGTCGTGCTCGGCTGGCTGCCGGTGTCCGGCCGAGGCGAGACTGCGCGTTTCCTGGGCATCGAAAGCAGTGCCTTTACGCTGGACGGTTTGCGCCATCTCGTCTTGCCCGCCACCAATCTCGCTCTCTTCAAAATCGCCATGGTCATCCGGCTGGCGCGCGCTGGGACAGTCGAGGTCATGGCCCTTGACTTCATTAGGTTCGCTCGCGCCAAAGGCCTGGCGCCAAGACGCATTGTGCTCGCTCACCTGATGCCCAATATCCTTATTCCGATTGTGACCGTGCTGGGGATCGAATTCGGCACTCTGATCGCCTTTGCAACGGTAACGGAATCCATCTTTGCCTGG
The DNA here is from genome assembly GCA_009843725.1 of Boseongicola sp. SB0675_bin_26. Lineage (GTDB taxonomy): Bacteria > Pseudomonadota > Alphaproteobacteria > Rhodobacterales > Rhodobacteraceae > JAJEFO01. Next base: position 3,735 of record VYCX01000322.1, on the reverse strand, counting down.
CCTGGTCTGGGCAAGCTTGTCATCGACGCCATTGTCAATCTCGACCGCCCGATCGTGGTGGCCTACCTTCTGTTCGTCGTGACCTTGTTCTTGGTGCTGAATCTGGTCGTGGACATCATATACGCACTGCTTGATCCGCGCGTGCGTCTGCAAGGTGACGAGACATGAGCGAGGCCAAGGCCGTATCCGCCGGAAGACCGGAAACGGGGCTGCTTTCCAAGTTTGCGCGGTCGGACTTGTCGCGCCCCACGACGCTGATCTCGGGCATTCTGCTTTTGCTCATTGCCGCCTCGGCGACTTTTGCCCCCCTCATCGCGCCCACTGACCCTTATGACCTGGCAACCGTCAGTGTACTGGACGGACGTCTTGCGCCAGGCGAAGAGATGCTAGACGGAACGATCGCCTGGCTGGGCACGGACGGGGCAGGTCGAGATGTTCTGAGCGCCATCATCTTTGGACTCCGCACCAGCCTGACCGTGGCAATCAGCAGCGCCCTCATCGCGCTGGTTGTTGGGCTCGTGGTCGGACTAACCGCTGCCTTCTACGGCGGACGGATTGACGCGTTCCTGATGCGGATTGTCGACATTCAGCTGTCGTTTCCGGCCATTCTGGTCGCTCTCGTGCTGTTGGCGTTGCTGGGCAAGGGGGTTGACAAGGTCATCATTGCGCTCGCCATCGTGCAGTGGGCACTCTATGCGCGTACGGTACGTGCCGCCGCCATGGTCGAACGACGCAAAGAGTATTTCGAGGCGGCCATCTGCTTGGAGCTCAGCAACGCCCGCATCATCTGGAAGCACCTCCTGCCCAACAGCGTCTCGTCGCTGATCGTGTTGGCGACCTTGCAAACGGCGCACTCCATCTCGATCGAGGCTACGCTCAGCTTTCTTGGTGTGGGAGTGCCTATCACCGAACCATCGCTCGGTTCGCTGATTTCAAATGGCTTCGACTACATCCTGTCGGGTGCCTATTGGATCACCTTCTTTCCGGGTGTCATGCTGCTTGCGACGGTTGCCGCGATCAACATCTTAGGTGACCAGCTGCGCGCAGTGGTCAATCCAAGGCTTTCGAGATGACACGGACAGACCTCTTGTCCATTCAAGGGCTGCGGACCGAATTTCCTACCCCCGACGGGCCGCTGGCGGCCGTGAATGGCGTCGATCTTGAAATCGCGCGCGGCGACGTGCTCGGCATCGTTGGGGAATCCGGCTCCGGCAAGACTGTTCTTGGCCTGTCCATCATGGGTTTGGTGGATAGACCGGGCCGCGTCGCAGCGGGGCGTATTGCGTTCGATGGCACTGATGTCACCGCCTTTTCCGAGGCGCAGTGGCAAGGCCTTCGCGGCAACAGGGTCGCGATGATCTTTCAGGACCCGACGACGAGCCTGAACCCGGTGCAGCGTATTGGCACACAGATGATTGAGGCCATCCAGGCCCATCGAGACATCTCCTCCGGCGCCGCACGGCAGATCGTTCGCGAGGCGATGGTGCGTGTCGGGATCAACAGCCCCGATGAACGGTTGGCGGCCTATCCACACCAGTTTTCCGGCGGGATGCGGCAGCGTGTGGTCATTGCCATCGCGCTGCTGAACGAGCCGGACCTGATCATCGCGGACGAACCGACGACGGCACTGGACGTTACCGTGCAGTCGCAAATCCTGCGTGACATGCGGCGGCTCTGCCGCGATTCGGGCTCAGCGCTGATTTGGATCTCTCACGACTTGGGCGTTGTGGCTCAGATCGCCAACCGCGTGGCCGTGATGTACGCGGGCCGCATCGTGGAACAGGGGGCAACGATGGAACTGTTGAAGTCACCGTCCCATCCCTACACTGCAGGGTTGATGGCCAGCATGCCGGCGAACTCTCCTCGCGGACAACGCCTGATCTCCATTCCCGGCGGTCTGCCGCAACTCTCGAACATGCCAAAGGGCTGCTCCTTCGCGCCGCGCTGCACCCGCGCCACTGAGGCCTGCGAAGTGCTGCCTGACCTGTCCTTCATATCACGCGGCCATGGCGTTCGCTGCGTCTTTCCGCTGCATGTCGGGGCTTCCCTTGCCGAACGCAATTGAACTCCAATCCGTCCGGCGCAGTTTTGGCAGGACGCCAGACCTGGCGGAGCGGGTCGCGATCGCATTTGGGTCAAAGCCGACCGCCCATGTGTTGCAGGCCGTGGATGGTGTTGATCTGACGATAGAGCAAGGCGAAGTGCTGGGGCTTGTGGGCGAATCCGGCTGTGGGAAGTCCACGCTCGGGCGTCTTGTGGCGGGCATTCTGCCGCCCGATTCCGGTGATGTCCTGTTCAACGGCGAACCCATGGCGGACAAGACCAAGGAGAAGACACGCTCGGGTCTGGGCGTTCAGATGATCTTTCAGGATCCCGCCGCCGCACTGGACCCACGCCAGCGCATTGTTGATGCGATCACCGAAGCTCCCATTGCCCACGAGTTGATCCAAAGGTCCGAGGCACGCGCCTTCGCGGTCGAGGCGCTCGACCGCGTCGGTCTGCAAGAAGATTCGCTGGATCGCTATCCGCATCAGTTTTCCGGGGGGCAACGTCAACGGATTTGCATTGCGCGCGCGCTGGCTGTCAATCCGGGCGTCGTAGTGTGTGACGAACCTGTGGCCTCTCTCGACGTGTCCGTTCAGGCCCAGATCATAAACCTGTTTCTTGATCTGAGGGACAGTTTGAACCTTTCGTATCTGTTCATCAGCCACGACATCAGCGTGGTCGAGCATGTCTCGGACCGAATCGCAGTGATGTATCTGGGGCGGATCGTGGAACTTGCCGCTACCGCTGACCTCCTGGCGAATCCCATGCACCCCTATACTCGGGCTCTGCTGAACGAGATTCCCTCGCTGGACAGGCCCTTGTCCGAGGAACACATGCTCGTAGGCGAGTTGCCCTCGCCGTTTTCGCCACCTTCAGGCTGTCGCTTCCATCCAAGATGCCCCATCGCGATGGAAGAATGCCGGTCGCGGGCACCGCGACTGTTGCCCCTGTCATCTGGCCATCATGTCAGTTGCCTGGCCATTCATGAAGATGACTGAACGGTAGCTTGGCCGATTGTTCTTCCCTGACAGGACTTTGCGGCAAGCACGATTTGGCGGAGATCAGGTTTTCCTGGATCCACGGCCGATGTTGGGCCGTCAGGGATGAGCGTCGCCTGAGAATCCAGTTGGTCAATCATGGTCAGCACGGACTTGTCGTCACCGTAGGGAATGCCGGTTCTGCGCGGATCGCGATCAAGCCGAGGCTGTCCAGCTCATCGAAAGACGTGCTCTTTCCGACTGTTCTCTGCGCTTGGCACAAACGTCAAATTCCAGGGATTTCACTCTTCGGTCGTTCCGTTCTTGAGTTCAGACATTTTTTCACCCAACCCGTTGACATCGTCGATGCCGTGGACTGCGCCCCTTCGACTGGACGGTACAGCCTGCATTTTTTGACCCATCCGGGGTGTTGATCTTCTCGAACCTGTTCGGGATCAGATACCCAAGCGCCGGAACCCGGCACGGCGAGGTGGGAGGCCGTGACTTTGCAGCTTTGGCTCAAGGACGATGGCGATGTGAATCTTGCCCGGGGAGACACTTCAGTCAGCCTCGCCTTCGCAGCACAATCGGACTGAGATATCCGAAGGTCTTGAAATCGGATGGCATTGTGCACGGCGTGGTGCCAACCAACGCCAGGAACCAGTCAGGTTTCCAAGGCTGACCAGCAGCGCACCTCGAAGTTCATTCGGCA
>VYCX01000123.1 GCA_009843725.1 Boseongicola sp. SB0675_bin_26 | reverse complement strand
ATCGCGTCACGCAGAGGGAATGCCGTGATGATCTCTGCTCTTGACGAGATCGGCATCGCGCCGCTGCTGGAATGCATCGAAGCCGCACTTGATGTTGGGCGGATCCGCGCCGTGATTGACATCACCCACAAGGAAGGACGAAAGCGCGCGTGGCTGTATGATCAGCGGGTCGTGGTGGGAGAGACCGAGAGCGAGACTGGAAGCAGGATCGAGGTGAATTGGACTTCGTCGCAATCCATTCGCTATTCGAGGCTTTGAACGGCTGTTTCATCATTCGCTTGGCAACAGCCACGTGGTTCCGATCGAACCTGCCCTCGCGAGGTCCGGATCGAGCACCATCGGGATGTACTCGCCGCGCCGCCAGAGTTCGCCGAGATCTTCATAGTGGGGGCTAAGCGGGTGTCCGGATTGTCCGGTGGAGATCACGAAGACGGAGCTGTCCGGATCGGCAAAGTCGTACACGCCGCGGTATCCGGCCCCGCGGCGGCTGAGAAAGGGTTCGGGTCCGGCACCGACGGTCTGACCGCGAAGCAGCGTATGGTCTCCGCCGGAAGTTGACTGGCGGATGTTCACGAGAGCGGCCAGCCAACCGCTTTCTCCAAGCACAGGATGCCTGTGGACGGCCTGATGTGCGTCTCCCCAGCGCAGTGCTTCAAGCGGCGTGCCGTAGGTCTCGTCAATCCATAGCAGCGCATCGTCAAGCGAGAGTCGCGCGATTTCCCCGCATGTCTCGACATCTTCGGACTGGACCACGTCGCACCACGCGCCCGCTCCTTCGACATTCCGGAAAACGCGCTCGAGGAAAATCGGCTTTGCGTTGGGAAACCTGTCTGCCAGCGGGCCGAGTTCATCCCTGATCAGCCGATCCTGCAACCGCTTCATCCAAGCCGCATAGATCAGTGGTTCCGGGACATGCTCGTTCATCTCGCCGTTCCAGTCGGCCAGAAGATCCAGGGCATCACGGCGCAGACGCTCGACCGTGCCGCTCTCCGCGGCTTCGCCAGTGAACCAGAGGTCGCGTGCGATCAACGGAAGCAATGTGCGCGCTGTGACGGAAACAGCGTCAAGCTGCGCCTCCATGAAGCTCTCGCGGGTGTGGACCTTTCGGTTCTCCATCAGGCGCTGCCATCTCTGTATCCTTTGCGTGTCGCCCCAACGATGGCTGACATGCAGGGGGTAGGCCCGGTCCGTTATCCTGTTGTTGGTGTTTCCGATGATGCCGTTGGCCGGGATCCGGAATTCCGGATTCGTCGAGTAAGGGAGGAAGCCCAGCCATCGGCTATCCGAGCGCCAGCCAGGCGCCGGAACGCGACCCAGCGCCCGGCTCCTGGCCGAGCGGCGGGGCATCGCCCCAACGACCTTGAGCGCGATCCTCTCCAGGTCGACGACAACGAGATTCTGCGTCGGTGCAACGAAATCCCCCCCCGCTGAGATTGCCTCGTCTATGTTTCCGGCGCGCATGATTCCCATCATGGCTTGCGCAGACGTGTCGGCGGCATCCAGGGCAGTCCAGGCAAGGGCCGCGACATGGCCGGGCGGGACGATGGATGCCAGATCGTAGCTGGAGTTGGACAGGATCGGACCGTTTTCGCTCCATCTCAACGTGACGGTCACGCGCTCCGAATCCCTCACGTTTATGATTGACGGACGCGATTCGAGCCGGGTCCATCCGTCAGGTGCGAGGACCTCTCCCGGGTCATCCGGGTTCAGCTTTTCCAGAAAGATGTCCTGATCGTCGGCATAGGTATAGGTCAGGCCCCAGCCAAGGTGTTCGGACCTGCCTGTCAGCACGACTGGCATGCCGGGGATCGTCCCGCCGATCACGCCGCCCGTGGCCAGCTCCAGCCGCGCAAGGTACCATATTGACGGAGCCGTGAACTCAAGGTGCGGGTCGTTTGCAAGCAGGGTGCCGCCCGCCGCCGACCTTTCGGGCGCAGCCGCCCACGCGTTCGATGCGCCTTCGGCTCCGGGTCGCGCGACCGGCGAAAGCTGAATGTGGGGCGCCAGGGCCGTTGCATGCCGGGGCATGGGCGTGTCAAACAGCGTCGCGAAATCGGAAGTGGCGGTCGTGCCGTCATCTGGCGTGTCGGGAAGAATGTCGAACAGGCGCGCCTCCGGCACCATGCCGGAAAGCTGCGCGCGCAGGACCTCGTCACGAAGATGTCCGGAAAGCCGCAGGGCCATGAGCTTTCCAATGACGACCGAATCAGCGGGTTGCCAAAGTGCGATCACGGGTTCGAACAACCAGAATTCGGGCGCCCCGCGGCCTCGGGTGCCCGTGTTGACTTCCGCCAGCCAGGCATTGACTCCTGCAGCGTATGCCTCAAGCGCACGGCGCGTGTAGGCATCCTGTGCCTCAACCGAGGCAACTGCCTGTGAATAGATGTCCAGCCTTCGCATCAACTCGTCGATCGGCAGCGTGCGGGCTCCGAAAATCTCGGAGAGCTGCCCCTGCGCCGTGCGTCGCAGCATGGTCATTTGCCACAGCCTGTCCTGTGCGTGTGCAAGACCAAGACCGAAGAACACGTCCTCGTCGCTTTCGCCAAGGACATGCGGAACGCCCGCGTTGTCGCGCACGATCTCGACGGGAGCGGTGATGCCTGGAACCGACAGGGTCTCCGAATAATCCGGAATCGAACGCGACAGAAGCCAGTACAGGCCCACGGACAGCGCCAGTCCCAAGGCCAGCAGCCCGGCAACGATTCGAGAAAGCCAGCGAAAGAGAGCGACCATGTGTGCCTTGTTGACTGTGTCCGCCTGTGCGGTAGGAATTTCGGCACGCAAAGACTATGCCGCAGCGAGGGGGGATTCCATGCCAATTTGTGCGTTCATAGGCCTCGGTGTCATGGGGTATCCGATGGCGGGTCACCTGGTTGCCGCAGGACATGATGTCACCGTTTATAACCGTACCGGAGCCAAGGCCGAGGCTTGGACCAAGGAGCATGGCGGCAGATTTTGCGCAACGCCCCGTGAAGCGGCTGAAGGCGCGGACTATGTCATGACCTGTGTAGGAAATGACGACGATCTGCGCTCGGTTTGCCTAGGGGCGGATGGGACTTTTGCGGGAATGGCGGCCGGGTCGATCTTCGTGGATCACACGACGGTTTCGTCCGATGTCACGCGCGAGCTTTGCGCGGTGGCCGAAGGACTCGGCCTGTCCTTCGTTGACGCTCCAATTAGTGGTGGGCAGGCAGGAGCCGAAAGCGGCCAGCTTTCGATCATGTGCGGCGGTGACATGGACGCGTTCCGTCGCGCGGAACCCGTCATTCAGGCATATGCACGGATCTGTCGCAGAATCGGAGAGAGCGGCTCCGGGCAGCTGACGAAGATGGCAAACCAGATCGCGATCGCGGGACTCGTCCAGGCATTGTCCGAGGCGCTTCACTTTGCTGAGAAGGCGGGCCTTGACGGGCGTGCGGTGGTCGAGGTCATCAGCCAGGGTGCCGCCGGCTCCTGGCAGATGTCAAATCGCCACGAAACCATGCTGGACGATCACTTCGAGCACGGCTTTGCCGTGGACTGGATGCGGAAGGACCTCGGAATTTGCCTGGCTGCGGCGAATCAGTTCGGTGCCAGCCTTCCGGTGACAGCGTTGGTCGACCAGTTCTACAAGGAGGTGCAGAAAATGGGAGGAGGGCGTTGGGACACCTCCAGCCTGTTCAAGCGCCTTCGGGAGCTTGACTGAAGGTCAGGTTTCTGCGTCCGCAGCGGTCGGCGGCGAATGGTGCAGGTCAGGGAATGATCCGCGTGTACTTCGTGCCTGTTACGGACGCACCTGCGAGAAGCCCGGCCTGACCGAACACAATGCCGATAATCGGGGCGAGAGCGGTCGTCGTTTCGGCGCCAATGTTCCCGCCGACGTCCTTGGAGACGTATTCGATGTCCGCGCCTGCAGCCCATCCCTGCGATGCGCGGAAATTCGAGAGCGCCTCTTCCGTCATGAAGAACAGGATGTGCGCGTATTGTTGCGCGCCTGCCTGGAATCCGAAGCTTGCCTGTGTCGCCGAATAGTAGTCCACGGTGGCACCATCTATCCTGAGCGCGCCACGTCCGTAGGCACCGCCATACAGGAAACTTGCTTCCGTCACCAAGGGCATGACCAGCATTCCTGCGGATTTTTCGCGGAGTTCCCTTGTGCCTGGATGGTTCGAGTCAATGAACGCAAGCGCAGCATCTGCGCGTGCGTCGACCTTTGCGGCACCGCTTCGGCCGCCACTGCTGCAAGCGGACAATGCAAGCGCTGCTGCGGCACCTGATAGAAGGGTGCGACGGGGGATGGATATCATCAGAACTGCCCTCTTTTGGCTGTTGCCTCGTTGATGGTCTTCACGACCATTCTTGTCGGCACCATAGGAGGAGATGATCCGAGAGTCACTTCAAATTTGTGAAAGCGCGCAATCTCGTGAGACCTGCCCGGACGACATTTCGGGTGTCTTTCGGCTGCCCGCCAAGGCGTGCGGCGATTCTTTGCGTGAGAGGAGAACGCCGGCCTTAGGCAAGTCAGATGCCGTCGCACGGCGTGCCATGGGGCTGGCCGCGTCTTCAAGCCACGTAGCGAAGGCTGGCTGTCGGAGCGCTTCTGAGTGCGCGGACCACTTCGCGGGTCAGGTGCGGCTTGTTGAGCGTATAGAAATGCAGGCTTTCGACACCGCCTTCCAGCAGGTCGCTGCAGAGTTCCGTGCAGACGGAAATCGCCAGGAGATCATGGCGGTCGTCGCGCAGCGCGGTCTCGAAGGCGTCTGCCAGCCAAGTGGGAACCTGTACGTCGCAGCGTCTCGCGAACCGCTTTGTCCGAGTCCAGTCCTCGATGGGCA
>VYCX01000287.1 GCA_009843725.1 Boseongicola sp. SB0675_bin_26 | reverse complement strand
TCTACGGCTCGCTGATGAGCTCGCCGATCCTGAACCCGCCGCAGTCCGGCATCCTCGGCATGCACAAGATCCAGGAACGCCCCGTCGCGCTGAAGGGCGAGGTCGTCATTCGCCCGATGATGTATCTCGCCCTGTCCTACGATCACCGGATCGTGGACGGAAAGGGCGCGGTCACGTTCCTCGTGCGCGTGAAGGAAGCGCTCGAGGATCCGCGGCGCCTGCTGATGGATCTTTGAACGGCCCGCCCGCCTGAAGACTTGCCGCGCTTCCGGTTCGGCGGCTCCGGAGCGGCGCCCAGAGAAGGGAACCTGACATGGCCAGTTATGACGTCATCGTGATAGGCAGCGGACCCGGCGGATACGTCTGCGCGATCCGTTGCGCCCAGCTGGGACTCAGGACCGCATGCGTCGAAGGCAGGGACGCGCTGGGAGGCACCTGCCTGAACGTCGGGTGCATCCCGTCGAAAGCGCTGCTTCACGCCACCGGCATGCTGCATGAAGCCGAGGAGAACTTCGGCAAGATGGGCGTCAAGACATCGAAGCCGAGCGTCGACTGGAAGGCGATGCTCGGCTACAAGCAGGACACGATCGGCGCGAACACCAAGGGCATCGAGTTCCTGTTCAAGAAGAACGGAGTCGAGTGGCTGAAGGGCTGGGCGAGCATTCCCGAGGCCGGCAAGGTCAAGGTGGGCGAGGCCGTTCATGAAGCGGGCGACATCGTCATCGCGACGGGATCGGAGGCATCCTCGCTGCCCGGCGTGGACATCGACGAGAAGGTTGTCGTCACGTCGACCGGCGCGCTGGAACTGCCGAAGATCCCGAAGAGGATGGCCGTGATCGGCGCAGGCGTGATCGGGCTGGAGCTTGGCTCGGTCTACAACCGGCTTGGCACGGAGGTGACGGTCGTCGAGTTCCTGAACGCCGTCACGCCGGGGATGGACGGCGAGATCCAGAAGACATTCCAGAGAACCCTGAAGAGGCAGGGGCTCGCATTCGTGATGGGCGCAGCCGTGCAGAAGGTCGAGGCGACGAAGACCAGGGCCAGGTTGACCTATAGGCTTCGCAAGGACGAAAGCGAGCACGTGCTCGACGCCGATGCCGTCCTGGTCGCGACCGGCCGAACGCCCTTCACGGCGGGCCTCGGTCTCGATGCCATCGGAATCGAGACCGCAGCGCCCGGCCAGGTCCGCACCGACGGCCACGGGAGGACCGGCGTCGAAGGCATCTGGGCCATCGGCGACGCCACGGACGGCCCCATGCTGGCGCACAAGGCGGAAGACGAGGGCATGGCAGTGGCCGAATGCATCGCGGGCCAGGCCGGCCACGTGAACTACGACGTCATTCCGTCGGTGATCTACACGCATCCGGAAGTCGCGAGCGTCGGGCAGACGGAAGAGCAGCTCAAGGAGGCGGGACGGTCGTTCAAGGTCGGCAAGTTCCCCTTCATGGGCAACGGGCGGGCCAAGGCGAATTTCGCCGCCGACGGTTTCGTGAAGCTTCTCGCGGACAGCGAGACAGACCGGATCCTCGGCGCCCACATCATCGGGCCGATGGCCGGAGACCTGATCCACGAGATCTGCGTGGCGATGGAATTCGGTGCGGCGGCGGAGGACGTGGCGCGCACCTGCCATGCGCACCCGACCTTCTCCGAGGCGGTCAGGGAGGCGGCGCTGGCCTGCGGGGACGGACCCATTCACGTCTGACGGCAGCCGGCCGTCACTCCCTGCAGGGGTCGCGGGCATCCCGCGACTCGCATTCAGGCATTTTCGGGGCGATCGCGGCGGCACGGGCCCTGCGGATGGCGGCAAACTCCGTTCCTCGGAACGCATGGGCATCCCGCGGCGCGTTCGGGCAAGCGCCCGGCCTCAGTTCCCGGCGGTCTGGAGCCACTCCATGACATGGCCTCGGACAGACTGGTGTCCGCTTTCGCGCGCCCGGTCGATGACCTCGCGCGCCTCGGAAAGATTGACGCGCCGAATCAGGTGCTTGACCGGCCCGATCGAGGCCGGGCGCATCGACAGCGCCCGGAGACCCACGGCGGCAAAGCACATTGCGTCGACCGGACGGCCTGCATCCTCGCCGCAAAAGCTGACCGGCGTGCCCGTTTCATCGCAGCGGCGCGTGATGTGCTCGATGAAGCTCAAGTAGCTGACGTTCAGCGTGTCATAGCGCTTGCGGACACGTTCGTTCTCGCGATCGGCCGCAAAGAAGAACTGCTTCAGGTCATTGCCGCCAATGGAAATGAAGTCGGCGACCTCGAACAGCTTCCGCGGCGCGAAGGCAAGGGACGGCGTCTCCAGCATTGCGCCGATCTCGAGGTTCTCGGGCAGCGGATGGCCAAGCTTCCTTTCGCGCTCGACTTCGTCGAGGACATGCTGGCGGGCGGCCATGAATTCCTCGAGCTGCGCGATGAAAGGGAACATCACTGTCAGCGGCCGGCCGTTTGCCGCGCGGATCAGGGCCTGCAGCTGCATCCGCATCACGCCCGTCCTGTCAAGCGCGACCCGGATCGCGCGCCAGCCAAGGGCCGGGTTCGGCTCATCCTCGCGCTTCATGTAGGGCAGCATCTTGTCGGAGCCGATGTCGAGCGTACGAAACACGACGCGCTTGCCGTTCGCCGAATCCAGAACGCGGGAATAGATGCCCGCAAGTTCGGCGCGTTGCGGCACGCTTGAACGCGCAAGGAACTGGAGCTCGGTCCGAAAGAGCCCCACGCCCTCCGCACCCGAACCCTCGAGCGACGGCAGTTCGGCGATAAGGCCCGCATTCATGTGCAGCGAGACCTGTATTCCGTCCCTGGACTCAGCGGGCAGCTCCCTGAGATCCGCGTACCGCTCCTGGGCCTTGGCCCGCATTGCGGCCTTGTCGCGGAACGCGGTGATCACGGACTCGTCGGGCCGCAGATGCACGAGACCTTGATCCCCGTCGATCATGACGTGGTCGCCGTTCAACGCTTCCAGGGTGATGTCACGACCCGCATGAACGATCAGGGGAATCACCCAGGCCCGCGCAATGATCGCCGCATGGCTGCCGACCGAGCCTTGTTCAAGCACGATGCCGCGGAGCCTGCCACGCCCGTAGTCGAGCAGTTCGGCCGGTCCGATATTGCGCGCCACGAGCACCGCATCGTCGGGGATGTCGGCTGCGGGGTCGCCCCCCTGTCCGGTCAGGATGCGCAGGAGCCGGTTCGAGAGATCGTCGAGATCCTGCAGCCGCTCGCGAAGATAGGCGTCGGGAGACCGGCCCAGGCGGCGCCGGGCCGTGGACTGCTCCTTTTCGACGGCCGCTTCGGCGGAAAGTCCGGCGGCGATGTCGTCCTCCATGCGCTTCATCCAGGATCGCGAGTTGGCGAACAGCCGATAGGCCTCGAGCACTTCGACCTGATCCTTGTCCACCGCGTCCTGACCGACGGATTCCAGCATGTCATCGACCGATACGCGCAGCCGGTCCACGGCCTCGCGAAGCCGTTCGGTTTCCCTCTCCGGGTCATCGGCAACAGGGTTGGTGACCACGACACGCGGCTCGGGGAGATAGGCATGCCCTGCGGCCACGCCTTCCTGCCCGGTCTGGCCGGGGAGTTGCATGGGTCTCGTGTGAAGCGCGCGAAGCGCCTCGCCTTCGCCCACGAACGCGCCGAGCTCCGTCATTTCGGCGAGGACCATCGCCACGACCTCGAGCGCATATACCTCGTCATCGGAAAATGCGCGCGCGTCCCGGGACTGGACCACGAGAACGCCCAGGCGATCCCCGAGACGCTGGATCGGCACGCCGCAGAAGGAGGAAAAGATCTCCTCGCCGGTCTCGGGCATGAAGCGAAAGCCCTTGGCGGAGGGCGCATCGGCCTCGTTGACGACGATGCCGTCGCGGGCCACGCGACCGACCAGGCCCTCGCCAAGCCGCATCCGGGTCTTGTGGACCGCATCCTTCCTCAGGCCCTTGGAAGCGCAAAGCTCAAGCGTGTCGGAATCGAGGAACAGGTAGATCGAGCAGACTTCCGACCGCATTTCCTCGGAAATTATGTTGGTGACATGGTCGAGCCGCGCCTGTCCGGCGCTGTCCTCGGCGAGGGAATCCCGCAGACGTCGCAAGAGCTTGCGGCTTCCGGTCTCGATCTGCTGCTCCATCCCATCGCTTTCGTCTTGTTCCGGCGGCATTGCCGCCTCCCGGGGCAAGTAGACCACAGTTGCAGGGCAAAAAAAACGTCAAATGCGGATCGCGATCATGAATGAACTGCGGCATCCGGCGCGCGGTCACGGCACGATGCCGGACGTTTCCGTGGACATTGAAGCGCCAGATCCGGCCTGCAATCCTTCCTGTCCCGGACCAAAGCATCCATGTTTCGAGTCAAGCTCGGATTCGGCCTTTTTCGGCGGCTTCCGGGGATCTTGAATCGAGTTTTCCACAGCTTGTCCACATCTGGACGGCCGTCCGGGCACGCCGAAACGGGCCGGTCGCAAGGACGCGGCCGGCCGATTGATTCGTTCCGTGTCCGGCGTGCCGCCGCGGGACGCGGCCCGCCCGGGCGTCAGCCGGCGGCGTCCGCCGTGCGATCCTCCCAGGCGCGCCGGTCGCGCAGCAGTGCGTTCGCGGCGACGACCAGCTTCCGCATGACCGCTGTTATTGCGACCTTGTGGACCTTTCCCCTTTCCCTAAGCCGGCCGTAGAACGCCGCCATCTCGGGATTGAACGTGCAGGCCGCCATCGCCGCCATGTAGAGGACGTCCCTCGGCCGCCTCCGTCCGCCGGTGACGTGGCGGCCGCCCTTGAGGGGTGCGTTTCTGATATGGGGTAGGTTATTCCCGTTCTGTTCTTCCTTCATAC
>VYCX01000431.1 GCA_009843725.1 Boseongicola sp. SB0675_bin_26 | reverse complement strand
CGAAATGTTTCTCGGCGCCTTCGCGCCGGGCATCGTGCTCGTGCTGCTGTACATGGCATTCATCCTCGGGCTCGCCTTGATCCGGCCAAAGCTGGCGCCGGCCGTTCCGTATGGCGGCGCGCGCGATGCAAAGTTCTTGGGCAATGCGCTGCTGACGCTCGTGCCGCCGCTGGCCCTGATTTTTCTTGTGCTCGGCTCGATCCTTTCGGGAATCGCGACCGTCAACCAGGCTGGTGCCATCGGTGCATCCGGAGCGCTGATCATGGCCGGCTACCGGCTGGTGGAGCAGAAACGCCTCACGTTCGCGCCTGCGCTTCTTGCGATGGTCGGGCTCGCCGTCATCGCGTTTGCCTTGTCAACCTTCGACACGAACGTCAAGGCAGTGATCGTCACGGGCGGAGACATGACAGGCGTCTGGCTTGGGGGTGTCGGTGTCACGCTCGTGATGATCGCCTTGGTCTGGTCGGGTGTCCGCGTCCTGCGGATCGAGAACACGTTGCGCAACGTGATGATTGAGACCGCGAAGACCACGTCGCTCGTGTTCATCATCCTCCTCGGTGCAGCCATGCTGACCGCAGCCTTCCGTGCCTTTGGCGGCGAGGAACTGGTGAAGGACTTCCTGAACTCGTTGCCTGGCGGGTTCTGGACGCAGTTCGTGATCGTCATGGCCGTGATATTCGTTCTGGGCTTCTTCCTCGACTTCATCGAGATCGCGGTCGTGGTCGTGCCGATCGTGGCGCCCATCCTGCTGGCGGATCCCACGGCCAACATCACGGCGGTCTGGCTTGGCGTGATGATCGGGCTGAACATCCAGACCTCGTTCCTGACGCCGCCATTCGGATTTGCGCTGTTCTACCTGAGAGGCGTCGCGCCGTCATCCGTGAAGACGGTCCAGATCTACAAGGGGGTCGTAGCCTTCATCTGCCTGCAACTGATCGCGCTCGGAATCGTCGGCTACTATCCGCAGCTGGTGAACTATCTGCCGAACCGCGTTTCGCTTCTGGGCGAGACGGCTCCTCCTCCACGAAACCCGAAGCTGCAACATTGCCTCGAAGGCTACGTCCATGCCCGGCTGGACGAAAGCCGTGAGGTCGTCCTGGCGTCCATCGAGACGGCACGCGGACTCGATCTGTCCGTCCTGCCGCGCGGCATTCGCAGCGACCTGGCGGATGCATTTGACAATGCGGAAGCTGCCATTGGCCATCTTGACGGCGCCTGGGTCGCCCATGACGAGGTGGTCGCGGCCACGGACGGGTATCGCCCGCAGCATCGGCGGGTGCGATTCATCGAAAAGCAGATCCGCGACCTTGATCGCGAGATCAAGGAACTGACCAAGCAGGCAAGCTTCCTGACATCCGAGGACCAGGCCGACCGCAAGGTGCGGCTGGAAGAGAGAGTTGCGGAAACGGAGGCCGAGCGTGCGGAACTCGCAGCGACCCTGCCAGATGACTGGGACGAAGTTTACGCGCAGTTCAGCGCCTTGGTTCAGGCCGAAGACAAGGCGCGTGCGGCCTATCGCCGGGCAGCAGACGATTCGGTCGGGCCTGCACGCACCTTCCTCTCCATCATGGACGCCAACGACGCCTTTTTCGCGCTGGAAAGAGACTTGCGCGGAGTTCAGGGCCTGGTGGCAACGGGCGACAGGGCCGTCGCGGAAGAGTCCGCAAAGGCTCTGGGCAGCGCATTCGGGGCGTTGGCAGGTGCCGACGAAATTCGTTCGGCTCTGTCGAAAGTGCGCCGTTCGCTGCGCGAGGGCCGGGAGGACCGTGAAAAGGCGGCAGAGGACTGGTCTGACGCAGTGGCGGCGTTCGAGGCCCAGATCGAGTGGCGTCGCGCGGCGGCGGGAGACCTGTCGAACGGCGTCCGGACATATCTTGAAGCCATCTCCGACACGGTGGGTGCGCGCCAGCAGGAGCGTCTCAACCGCGACCAGGCGTTGCACATCTCGGGTTGCATCGCCGCCCATCGCGACATCTCCCTGAACTTTTAGGGGAGGGTGCCGGGAGCGATTCCGCGTTCAGGCGCGCCGCACCGATCAGGCCGGCCCGCGCGCGCAACACGTCTGTGCCGCCTGTGCCTGGTCATGAGGATGCCGCGACGCTGCACGCTCGATCGTCCTGACATTGGACGGGATCACGGGCGTCAATTGGATCAAGTTGTCCAGAAATTCGGGCAATCCTGGGGAACGCAATGGAGATGGCGGGGGAGGACGGCCAGGGCAGGGCCGTTCACGCGAGCGGGGCGCGACCGGCGGTCTGGGTGTCCGACGATGCGAGGGGCAGCCGGTTCCTGCGACGGCCCATGGCGAGATGCCCGAGTTGCTGTCGCTCGCTCCTTTCGTCAGATGAGGGTTGATCCAGACTGCGCGTTGCCTG
The DNA here is from genome assembly GCA_009843725.1 of Boseongicola sp. SB0675_bin_26. GTDB lineage: Bacteria > Pseudomonadota > Alphaproteobacteria > Rhodobacterales > Rhodobacteraceae > JAJEFO01. Next base: position 2,457 of record VYCX01000431.1, on the reverse strand, counting down.
ACAAGGACCAACGTCCAACAGCCGAGCGAATGCACCGTGAGACAACCTGAACTGTCACAGGACCCGCACAGGGTACGGCAAGGAGTCGACAGGAATCTCGAGCGGGCCATCGGGCGCGAAGTGCGCGCCTTTCGTCACCAGAGGGGCATGACCGTATCTGATCTGGCGTCCTTCACCGGCCTGTCGGCGGGAATGCTCTCAAAGATCGAGAACGGCAGGATATCCCCGTCGCTCACCACGCTGCAGAGCCTCGCAAGCGTGCTGAATGTTCCTCTCAGCTCGTTGTTCACGAGCTTCGACGACACTCGCGAGGCCGTCCTGACTCGATCTGGCAGCGGAGTGGAGACCACGAGGGCGGGCACCCGGGCCGGGCACCAGTACAATCTGCTCGGTCATCTTGGAAACAACACCAGCGGGGTTGTGGTCGAGCCTTACCTGATCACGTTGGCCGAACAGTCGGACGTGTTCCCGACCTTCCAGCACGACGGAATCGAGATGCTGTACATGCTGGAAGGCGAAGTCGACTATCGCCACGGTGACCGGATCTTCTCCCTGAAGCCCGGAGACACCCTGTTTTTCGACGCGGACGCGCCGCATGGCCCCGAAGTTCTGGTCAAGCTGCCTGCCCGGTACCTGTCCGTGATTTCCTATCGGCAGTCTCGCTGAAATTGCCGAATCCAGGCTGCTGGCCCTTGCCTGGGATACTGGCTGGCGCCTCGTTTCGTTCGGCGGATGTTCGTATTGGGAAAAAAAGTTTCTCACAGGTAGTGTCTTGGTACGGGATTCGCTAGACTCGCACCCGTTGGCCAAGAAGGGATTCGATCCATGTGCGGGATTGTAGGGCTGTTCCTCAAGGACAAGGGACTCGAGCCGAAATTGGGCGAGATGCTGACGCAGATGCTGATAACCATGACGGACCGGGGACCGGACAGTGCGGGCATTGCAATCTATGGCCGGGGCAAGCGTGGAAAGGCGAAACTGACAGTGCAGTCGGACCGGCCTGATCAGGACCTTGACGACCTGGCGCCGGAACTGGGACAGGCCATAGGCACGGAGGTCGGCATTCGTCGCATCGACACGCATGCGGTGCTGGAACTGGAAACGGGCAAGGTGCATGCCGCGCGGAAGGCGGTTCGCGCATTGCGTCCAGGGATACGGGTGATGTCCGATGGAGAAGTCATCGAGATCTACAAGGAGGTAGGGTTGCCCAGGGACGTGGCCGACCGTTTTTCGCTGTCCCGAATGCAAGGAACGCACGGCATCGGACATACCAGAATGGCCACGGAATCCGCGGTGACGACAGAAGGCGCCCACCCGTATTCCACCGGGGCGGATCAGTGCCTCGTGCATAACGGCTCGCTTTCGAACCACAACGACCTGCGCCGCAAGCTCAGGCGCAAGGGGGTTCGGATCGAGTCGATGAATGACACCGAAGTCGGAGCCGCTTACCTGACCTGGAAGATGCAGAATGGTGCATCGCTTGGCGAGGCGCTGGACAGTTCGCTGGAGGATCTCGACGGATTCTTCACCTTTGTTGTCGGCACGAGGGATGGCTTTGGCGTGTTGCGCGACCCCATCGCCTGCAAACCGGCCGTGATGGGAGAAACAAGCCAGTACGTGGCCTTTGGCAGCGAATACCGGGCGCTGGTGAGCCTTCCGGGAATTGAAGATGCAAGCGTCTGGGAGCCTGAACCCGCGACCGTCTATTTCTGGAGTCATTGAGATGCAGACATATGATCTCACCGAAAGCGGCCTCCGGGGGCTGAATTCCATTCTGCATGCGCAGAGCGAGGAGACCAACCAAACCAGCTGGGAAGTGGTGAACCCAAGGGGCAGCCATGCGATTGCCGTGGGGCTGGACGCGCCGCTCGAGGTCATCGTCAAGGGCTCGACCGGGTATTATTGTGCAGGGATGAACCAAGGGGCGACCATCAGGGTCGAAGGTTCGGCAGGTCCCGGCGTCGCCGAAAACATGATGTCAGGCTCCGTCGTGGTCGAGGGCGATGCCAGCCAGTATGCAGGCGCCACGGGTCATGGCGGGTTGCTGGTGATCAGGGGCAATGCTTCCTCGCGCTGTGGCATATCGATGAAGGGAATCGACATCGTGGTGCACGGCAACGTCGGGCACATGTCGGCCTTCATGGCGCAGGCCGGAAATCTCGTCGTGTGCGGCGACGCGGGTGACGCGCTGGGGGACTCGATCTACGAGGCACGGCTCTTTGTGCGCGGTTCGGTCAAGAGCCTTGGCGCGGATTGTGTGGAAAAGGAAATGCGGCCTGAGCATGTCGGCATTCTCAAGGACCTGCTTGAACGGGCGGACTCGCATGCCAGGCCGGAGGAGTTCAGGCGCTACGGTTCGGCCCGCAAGCTCTACAATTTCGATGTCGACAACGTCGCTGACTACTAGTGTCTTGTCACAGTGATTTTGACTCTTTGATTGATGGTTTGGAAGCATCG
>VYCX01000325.1 GCA_009843725.1 Boseongicola sp. SB0675_bin_26 | reverse complement strand
TTGCAATCTCGGCCTCAAGCCGGGCGATGATGCCGGGAAGCTCGTCCAGGCGGTGGGATTCCGTGAAACTCAGCCCCCGCGTCTTCGCCCGCCTTGGCTCGCGCTTCCTGTGGGGCATTCGCTCCCTCGCCTGCGGCGAACGGCTGGATGTTTGTGTCGCCGCGCGGTTCGGGCAGGCAAAGGCCAGCCAGCCGCCCGCGTGAACCGTGATCCGACCCGTTCCCTCGAAGGCCAATGTCCTCGTCGCCACCCTTTCGACGAAGTCCCGGTCATGGCTGACCAGCAGGACCGTGGCATCGCTGCCGATGAGAAGTTTCCTGAAGAGATCAAGAGTCTCCATGTCCAGGTCATTCGTGGGTTCGTCCAGAACCAGCAGGTTTGCGGGCTTCGCCATGATGCGGGCAAGCAGAAGACGCGCCCGTTCGCCGCCAGACAGCGCCCGGACCGGAGCCCGGGCCTGCGCCTCGTCAAACAGGAAATCCTTCAGGTAGGTCACGACATGCCGCGGCCGGCCGCGCACCATGACCTGGTCCGCCCGACCCGGCAGCCGCATCGCCTTGTCACCCGTCAAGCTTTCCCAAAGCGTCGCATCGGGATCGAGTTCGGCGCGATGCTGATCAAAGACCGCAAGCTCGACATTCGTACCGAGATCGATGCGGCCTTCATCCGGCGCAGCGCGGCCGGACAGCAATTCGATCATTGCGGTCTTGCCAACTCCATTGGGACCCACCAGGGCGATCCGGTCACCGCGCATCACCCGCAGCGAAAAATCCCGGCAAATCACCTTGCCGTCAAATTCCTTGGATATCCGTCGCGCTTCGATGATGCGCTTGCCCGATCTCGGCCCGGACATCAGTTCCATCCTTGCAGCTTCCTGGCGCAGAACCTGGTTCGCACGATCGGCCCGCATCGCCTCCAGCGCCCGCACACGACCCAGTTCCCGCCGCCGACGCGCGCTGATGCCCTCGACCGCCCATTTGCTCTCGCTCAGGATCTTGCGATCAAGCTTGTGCCGTGCGGCGTCCTCCGCCGCCCAGACCCGGTCGCGCCATTCCTCGAAACCCGCGAAACCGCCTTCGCGCCGGCGCACGACGCCCCTGTCGATCCAGATTGTCGCGCGCGTGAGCGCACGAAGGAAGGCGCGGTCATGGCTGATCAAGACGAAGGCCCGTCCGGCTTCGGTCAGGTGTGCCTCAAGCCAGGCAATCGATTCGATGTCCAAATGGTTCGTTGGCTCGTCAAGCAGCAGGAGTTCCGGCGCCTGTGCAATGAGCCTTGCCAGCCCGGCTTTCCGCCGCGCGCCGCCGGAAGCGGCCTCGACGGGCGTATCGACATCGAATTTCAGCCCATCGGCCGCCGCATCGACACGCCAATGCTCCGAGACCTCAACGTCCCGGGTCGCCAGGTCGCCAAGCGTCCGGCACCCCCGCAAGTCGGGCTCCTGCTCCATGTAGCCAACGCCGTCTCCGAACGAAAGCGCCCGCTCGCCCTCGTCGACGTCGGCCAGTCCGGCCATGACCTTGAGAAGGGTGGACTTCCCGGAGCCGTTCCGCCCGACCAGCGCCAGGCGGTCTCCCGGCTGGATGATCAGCGACAGGTCTTCAAAAAGCGGGTTGCCACCGAATGTCAGCGCGATGCCGGTCAGTTGCAGGAGCGGTGCACGTGCCATGGCGGCGGGCTATGCGGGACTCCGAAACAGGTCAAGAGTGACGGTCCGGCAGAACCGCAGCCGCGCGCAGCAGACGCGCTCGCCCGGGAGGAATGGAGTCAACCTCCAGCCCGGTGAAGACGTGAAGCGTGTTCAGGTCCTGGTCGATGACGGCGTGATCGCTGACCCAGCCACCCATGCACAGGTAGCTTCTGAGCAGGGGCGGCATAGAGCGCAGCGCCCGGCGCCGGTCCGGCCTCTGCCGAAGCCGCTGCGCGAACCTGAACACGTTCGGCGCCTTGATCCTGGGCAGCCAGCGTTGCGGCGCAAGATGCCGTTCCTTCAGCATGGCGAAAGCATCGGTGTAGATTCCCTCATCGGTGCCGTGAAACGACGAACAGCCGAAGAGCAGCTTGATTCCCTCGTGGTCAACGAACGCGGCCAGGGCGCTCCATGCAGTTCGCAGGATGCCGGGATCGCCTTCGTCCGGCGCCATGCAGAAACGGCCCATCTCGACCATTGGTCGCCGGAATCGCGACAAGCCCTTCAGCCCGTAGTGCTGTGCCGAATAGCTCTTGCCGATTTCGGTCCCGCATCCGAACCGCAGCAGCCGAAACGTGGCGACGACCCGGTCGCTGCCCGCCTCGGCGACAAGGACCTGCTGGCAAATGTCGTCAAACGCGTCCGCGTCGAGCCCGTCAGGACGGTCCACGGCATCCCGGCACGCAATGAAGGCCCGGTACCGAAGGCGCTGTGCAGCTTCGATGTCTTCGGGCGTAGCCGCGATTCGGGCCCTGTACGTTGCGCGCACCGCGTTGTCCCCTTGGTGAATCAGGTCCGCCGACATAAGTTTTGCGTGGGCCATGGTGCCTCGCAACTGTGACAGTAGCACGACAAAGGGGGATTCAAGTGGAGAAGATCGTCAAGACGGATGAAGAGTGGCGCAACCAATTGGACGGGCTGGCATACAACGTCCTCAGGAAGCACGGAACCGAACGCGCCTTCACGCATGACAATTTCCCGAAGGATCCGGGTGTCTTCACGTGCAAGGGCTGCGGATCACGCCTCTTTGACCAAGCCCACAAGTTTGACAGCGGCACCGGATGGCCGTCCTTCTACCGGCCGATTGACGACGAAATGATCGGCGAGAGCGAGGATCGCAAGTTCTTCATGCGCAGGACCGAGGTGCATTGCGCACGTTGCGACGGGCATCTGGGACATGTGTTCCCCGACGGTCCGAAGCCGACGGGTCTTCGTTACTGCATCAATGGCGTTGCGCTCAACTTCGAGCCTGGAACGGCAGGCAAGCCAGGGTCCGGATCAGCATCCACATAACGAATTGCAATGGCACAAACTGGCGGAGACCCGCCCTTGTTGCAGTTCATCGACAATGCCGCGGGTCCAGACTTCACCATGGCAGGGACACGCAATTCGCCAGATCCTAGTTCTCGTCGAAGAGCGCGCTCGCATCGAAATTGCCGAAATTCGAGAAGAGCTGACGCAAGAAGCTTATGCCCTGCGTGTTTGAATCCGTGACTCTGCGCTCCAAGGCAACGACACGACCATCCTCCAGCCCGAAGCGTTCGACGTTCTCGACAACACCGTTGTCGGCAAACGAGACCGCCAGGACCTCGCGGTTCAACTCGACAGGCGCGTACCAGAGACGGCGCTCGTAGTCGGATCTGACGTAGTACCAGCCGCTGTCGTCAATGATCCCGTCCACGCCAGGGCGGCCAAGGATGCGGGCGACCGTCACCTTCGTGTCGATTCCGACCTGAACTTCCTCGACGAGTCCGGCTTCCGGAACATAGCCATGACTGTCTTCCAGGCTTGCACAGGCAGGCACAAGCACAAGGGCGAGCAGCAGGGCTCCCGCCCCCGAGACCGTCCCACGCGAAACCTTCATTGCGCCCACCCCTTGCTAAATCCGCGACCTCCGCCTAGTCGGCATATCCACAGAAGATCGCAGGTTCAAGGATTTGCTCGTGGCAACCGGTGCAGGCAGTCACATCATCAGGTGCCAGTCCGTCAGAGAGAGGATTTTGTTCTCGCTCGAGCCGGATGCGGACGCACGGGCCGGCCTCGCGCAGACACTCGGCATCAGGGGCTTGCGAAAGCTGAAGCTCGAGGGCCATCTCGCGCCGGACGGCGCCCAGGACCTGAAACTCGACGCCAGGCTGGGCGCAACGGTCCAGCAGGATTGCGTAGCCACGGGCAACCCGGTGACCATCCGCATCGACGAACAGGTGACCCGGCTCTACGTGCATGACCTGCCGGTGCCGGAGGGTGACGAGGTCGAGATGCCTGCTGACGAGAACGCCGACCCGTTGCCGACCACCCTGAATCTGGAGGAAGTCCTGGCCGAAGCCCTCGCGCTGGCCCTTCCGCCGTGGCCGAGGGCCAAGGGCGTCGATCCTGTCAGCGTCTCGGTTTCCGCGCCCGGAAATTCCCCGATGACAGACGAGGAGGCCCGCCCGTTCGCGGCCCTGAAGTCACTGCAGGAACGGACGCCTGACGACGGCTAGAACCGGCGGCGAATTCATCCTTGCCCTTGGACGGAATCGCGCTATGTTCCCGCCTCCGCACGAAGGACAATGGATTGGACAAGGAGCGTGCCAGCGCGTAAGACCGCTTGGACCCCGAACGGGGCCTGGCACTTCCATACTGAACCGAGGATCTAGGAAATGGCCGTCCCGCAGAACAAGATTACCCCATCTCGCCGCAACATGCGCCGCGCCCATGACGCGCTGATCGCCTCGAATCCCGGCGAATGTCCCAGCTGCGGCGAATTGAAACGGCCGCACCATGTCTGCGCCGCCTGTGGCCGTTACGATGATCGCGAAGTCGTTGCCCAGATCGAGGAATTCGACTTGGACGAGGACGCAGCCTGAACCCGACCTCCGACACCCTTGGGATGAAGAATATCCCCGATCAGTCCAGCGGCGCAAACAAGCGCATAACGATTTCCGTTGACGCCATGGGAGGCGACCGGGGACCGGTCGCAGTCGTTGCCGGCATTGCCAGGGCCGCACGAAAGAACCCCAATTTTGAATTCCTGCTTTTCGGCCCCGAACCCGAACTGCGAAGGCTGGTACGCCGACGGAACAGGCTGGGCCAGAAGCGAAAGCTGGTGGACTGCTGCGGAATTCGCCACGTGGAAGAAGTCGTCAGCATGGAGGAGAAGCC
>VYCX01000391.1 GCA_009843725.1 Boseongicola sp. SB0675_bin_26 | reverse complement strand
AGGCTGATGAACAGCGTCAGGTCCTCGATCGTGAAGAGCTGGTAGGTGCCGTACTGGAAGAGCCAGATCAGGTCGTTGCCCAGGTTCGAGGCCGCTTGCGTCACCATGAAGCCGATGCGGAATCCGACTCCGGTGGTGTTGATCACACCGATCACGATGCCAACCGCCGCCGAAGCCGCTCCAACGGCGAGCGCATATTTCACTCCGGTCTCGAACGTGTCGGCCATTTCCATGACAGGGATTCGGGGCTGCGCGTTCAGCGTCGCAAGCGCCGCTCCGGCGATGAGAATGGCCGACATGGTGAAGTCGAAACCGCCGCCCGCGTATTTCCAGACGACAAACGCGATGAATGCGAGCGCGTAGATGAGCGTCGCCGGCTCCTTCGCTCGGCTCATTCCAGCCACGATGGCAAGGGAGATGCCGCAAAATGCGGACATGTACGGCGTATAGCCGGAAAAAAGGACAATCAGCAGGCCGACCAGCGGGACGACGTTCGCCCAGCCATCGCGCCAGACGGCGCCAAGCTGCGGAAGCGCGTCGCGGCTCAGGCCCTTGAGGCCAAGCCGGCGCGCCATGAGGTGGACGACGGCAAAGACGCCAACGTAGTGCAGAAGTGCCGGGAAGATCGCCGCAATGACAATCGTGGTGTAGGGCACCTCGAGAAACTCGGCCATTATGAATGCCGCCGCGCCCATGATCGGCGGCGTGATCTGGCCGCCCGCCGAGGCGGCGGCTTCCACCCCGCCCGCAAAATGGCCAGGATAGCCAAGCCGCTTCATGTTGGGAATGGGCAGCGCGCCGGTCGAGACCGTGTTGGCGACCGACGAGCCGGAGATGGTGCCGAAGAAGGCCGAGGAGACAACGGAGACCTTCGCGGGACCGCCGGTGTAACGGCCTGCAAGGATTGTTGCGTTGTCGATGAAGAGCTTGCCCAGCCCCGTCCGCTGCGCGATGACACCGAAGAGGACGAAGTGGAACACGATGGTCGAGACGACCCAAAGCGTGACGCCGAAGATGCCTTCCTGCGGGAAGTACATCGACGACACGAAGGTGTTGAATTTCACGCCCGGATGCTGAAGCAGGCCCGGAAACGCCTGTCCGAACAATGCGTAGCAAATGAACACGCCGATGATCAGCGGCAGTATCCAGCCCAGCGTTCGGCGCGCGATGTCGAGGACCAGCACGATCAGGATGCAGCCGAAAAGCATGTCCCACCTGTTGGGGTTGCCCATGCGGAACGTCATTTCCTCGACCCCCAGCCATTCGATCCCACGCCAGGCGAAGCCGAGATACAGCGCCGACATGACGCCGAGGATCATCAGGATGACGTCGAGATACGGCACTCCGCCAAGGCGCAGCGCGCCGGTATTCAGGTCAAACGACGTCTTCGCCCTGACCAGCGGATAGAACGAGTAGGTGAGAATGAAGAGGCCCGACAGGTGCCAGCCCATGTGCCAAAAGTCTGGCGGAAGCGCGAATCCAGCCGTGAGGTAATGGTAGACGGCAAACGTGAGGGCGACATAGCGGAGGAACTTTCCGAAGGCCGGCGTGACCGATCGCGTGGCGGCCCCCTCATCGAACTTTTCTTCGATCGCTGCGAGCTCCGTTTCGGAAAGCCCGCGCACGTCATCAGGTGCCGGATCGCTCATGACGCGCCCTCTCAGGTCGGATAGTTCCCTTGGAAAGCATACGGGCGACCGAAGCCGCCCGCATGGCGTGCCGGACTACTCGAGGAGCCCTGCCTCCTTGTAGAACTTCTCGGCGCCCGGATGCAGCGGCACGCCCAGCGCCGCGATGCCGTCAAGCGCCGTATCCAGCGTGATCTGCTTGCCCTTCGCGTGTCCGTTGTCGAGCAGCTTGCGGGTGTTGGAATTCCAGAGCGCGGCGGTGATGCCATGGACGAGCTCATCGGAAAGATCCGACGACACGACCAGAAGCGCCGAAACGGCCGGCGTCATTACCTCGTAGTCGACGCCGTCGTAGACGCCCGCCGGAATGCTCGACGGGATATAGGCCGGGATGATCTCGTTGATCTTTGCGAGGTCATCGTCCGTGAAGCTGTGAAGTTCCATCCCCTTGGTCGCGGCCAGTTGCACCATTGCGGAAACCGGCCAGCCAGCGGCGTAGAAGTAGGCGTCGAGCTGCCCGTCTGCCAGACGTTCGGCCGACTGCGCATTGTTCAGTTCAGCCTCGTCCATGTTGTCTCGCGTGACACCCCACTCGGCGAGCATCATCTCGACGGCAACCTGTGTCCCGGATCCCGCCTGAGCGATGCCTACGCGCTTGCCCGCCAGATCGGAAAGGTCGTTGACGCTCATGCCTTTCGGAAGAACGAGGTGCAGGTCTTCCGGGTAGAGGTTCGCAACGATCCGCAGCTTCTCATGCGGCTTGCCGTCGAACTTGCCCTGACCCAGGTACATTGAGCGGGTGACGTCGGCAGCAGCCATCCCGGCTTCAAGCTCGCCGTTCTGAACGGCAGTGTTGTTGAAGACCGACGCGGTCGTCGACTGCGCGATCGCGATCAGGCCAGGCACGCCACACTGACCACCTTTGTCACATGGCCGCGCACCCGGAGGTGCGGAGATGCCATTGGCGATAGTGCCGCCGATCGGAAAGTACGTTCCGCCGGCACTTCCGGTGCCGATCCGGAAGAAGGTCGGGTCTTGAGCAAATGCCGTTCCAGCCGCCAGCGTGGCGGCAGCGGCAACGCCCAGAAGTCTAGTGATATTGTTCATTGTGTTCTCCATGTGAACGGACTCCAGAAAGCGAGTCGTGCACGACACAATACTGTCACAAAAAAGAAAGACAAATTTGAATATCTTTGAAATTCCAAAATTCGGCTTATGAATTTGGATCTCCGATTCCAAACCGAGCACAGCCCCGTTCAATTCGGCAGCAAGGGCGGAGGAAACGGCCCGATGACGAAAATTCATGGTCCTTGGCCACCAGCGCGAAAGTGGGGAACTCGCACGATCATTGACCCCGGCATTCTCGCCCGCCGCGGTTCCGCCTCGACGCGCGCCAGGTCGGCGTCCGGGTCCGGCCCGGCTAACCGAGACGGCCGAATCCGAAAGCCCGCTTTCCCTCGAGCCGCAGATCTGGCATCTGTCTTCCCGGGCGCGGTGGCGGCGACTCTTCGGCATGGCAGTCTCCTCGTTTCACCAACTGGACTGTCGTTGTTGCCTGGACGATTCATGAGATCTTGTGTCAACGGTACGGGTTCCAATCGCCCATTGTTTTGCACTGAAACCGGAGCGTGGGCATGAATGTTTCGCAGCTTTCGGCATTTCACGCTGTCATGACCTCGGCGACCCTGACCGAGGCAGCTGACCGGCTTGGTCGTACGCAGCCCGCAATCAGTGCGGCGATCAGATCCCTTGAGGATCAACTGGGCATGAAGCTGTTTGAACGACGGGGTCGCAAGCTCGTGCCTGTGCCAGAGGCGCAATACTTGATGACCGAGGCCAACGCGATCCTTCGGCAGCTCAGCCAGGTCCGGCAGACGATGCGTGGTCTCGGTGACGGACACCTAGGTACGTTGACCGTCGCAGCGATGCCAGGCCCCGTCACCATGCTTTTTCCCCGGTTCATTGCGACGCATATCGGCAAAAGGACCGGAATCAAGACCTCCATGCTTGCCCGAAGCTCCAACCAGATTGCCGAACTCGCCCGCGCACAAAGCATCGATTTTGGATTTGCGGACATTCCGGCAGATGCAGACGGCGGCGGGCTCTACCGATCCGACGTCATCTCTGGCAATTGTTTCGTGGCGCTTCCAGCGACTCACACGCTCGCTCGCGAGCAAACCGTATCTCTTGAGGCGCTCAGCAGTCAGCCAATGGGGTCGCTCCAGGCCAATCATGTTCACACCCGCGATGTCCGGCGGGCGTTCGACAAGGCCGGATACAAATTCAATCCGATGGTCGAGAGCCAAGCCTTCTTGCCGATCCTCCCGTTCATCGTGGCCGGCCAGTGTTGCGCCATTCTCGACCCATTGACAGTTGTGCACGTCAGGGAAACCGGTGCCTTCTCCAAGACCCTATGCATCCGCTTGCTCGATCAACAATTGCGCTACAGCTACGCGATCATTTCTCCGGCTCACCGCCCGACGTCCGTTATCGCAACCGAGGTGCGTGATGCTTGGACGCAAGAAGTGCACCGCTTTCTCGAGAGCGCAGGCGCCGATCCAGAATTTCGCGTTCAAAGACGGGACGCGATGACGTCTTCGTAGGCAAAAAGCGCGGCAAGCCCGCCGGTATGCACGTAACAGACACGGCTGCCTTTCGTGATCTCTCCGCTTTCGACAAGCGCCAGCACTGCAGCAAAGCTCTTGGCGGTGTAGACCGGGTCCAGCATCAGGCCTTCGTATGTGGCCATGGTCCTTATCGCCTCAATGCTTGGGGGACCAAGCCGGCCATAGCCCGGCGTCAGGGCGCCATCCCAGACGCGAATGTCAGCTTCGGCAACGCTCGCCGCGGCCGGATAGAGCATCGCCAGCCGCTTCATGGTCCGGCCAATTCGCGGGCCCTGCGCAGCAGCGCTGCGCCGCACGCAGCTGCCAATGACCCGTGCGCCGGAACCCGCCCCTCTCAGCCCGGCCAACAGCCCCGCATGCGTTGATCCGCTTCCCGAGGCGACGACGAAGACGTCGAAGTCGTCCTTTTGATCGAGCGTCTCCTTGGCCGCATCCACGTAGCCCAGCGCACCGAGCGGCGGATGACCTTCCGAGAGATGAATGACATATGGTCGGCGACCCTCGGCCTTGAGCGCTTCGGCCCGCTCTTGGAGCGCAGCATCTGCGCCGGCCTCGTCCTCACCCTGGGGATAAGTCATGATCTCGGCGCCCATGAGCCGCGA
>VYCX01000174.1 GCA_009843725.1 Boseongicola sp. SB0675_bin_26 | reverse complement strand
GGTTCCGATAACAATAAGGTTCCGACAAGGCTGGAAGCGTGATGTGCAACAACGCGTGTTTCCCCCGCTTCGGCAAGCAAGGCTGTTCCCGATGCCAGCAGGAAGGACGCGGAACACGGTGAATTGGCTGTCCCGTTCGTTCACGCAGGCAGTGACAGGGAGGCGCAGCACACAGCGCTGCCGGCTCCTGCATGTCGATCACCGGCAGTCCTGGCGAGAGACTACGCGTGAGGCGGAACGATCAATTTCGCGCCGACCGGGAGATGACGGGCGATCCATGCGAGATGATCGGGCCGAAGCGCAATGCAGCCTTCCGTCGGGAAGCCCGCTTGTCGCCATCGATGCACAAAGATCGCCGAGCCCTTTCCCGGCCTTGCATCCGGCCAGTTCCAGTCTGTCAGCAACACCAGGTCGTAAAGCCGGTCTGAACGCCAAAGCCGCTCGTGGGACGCTCCAATGCGTCCCCGTACCAAATGATTGTAGGCCGGATGTCCGGCATCATCGCACCAGCAGTCATCGGGGCGAATCGCGCTGGCCCACGGCGCAGGTCTCGCTATCCGGTCGGCACGGTACAGCATGCCGACAATCCGATGGACGCCCGCAGGCGTGCCGCCGTCTCCTTCACGCTTTTTCTCGACCACGCCGCTGCGGCCGATGGCGCAGGGAAAGCGCCGTTTTTGGAACCAAAGCCCGGACCGGGAAAGAACCATGACGGCAGGCTTGGCGCATCGCGCTCGCGGAACCACCCGTTCGAAGCGGCGTCCAGTCGAATCAAGCTTCGCCGCCTTGGCCGGTTCGTTCACAGCATGTGCCCAGATTTCCTGGCCTTGACGTCAAGGTAGTCCGCGTTTTCGGTGGTTCTTCCGACCCGCAAGGGAACCCGCTCAACGACCTCGATGCCCTGCGTCTGCATCATGTCGACCTTGGCCGGGTTGTTGGTCAGAAGGCGTACGGATGAAAACCCAAGGCGCTTCAGGAGGTCTGCCCCCGTGCGAAAGTCGCGCTCGTCATCCTCGAATCCAAGCCGGTGATTGGCCTCAACGGTGTCAAATCCCTGATCCTGCAGCCTGTAGGCCCGCATCTTGTTGGCCAAGCCAATGCCGCGACCTTCCTGATGGAGATAGAGCAGAACGCCCGCACCTTCTTCCGCCATCTGCCTTAGGGCCGCATGCAACTGTGCCCCGCAATCGCACTTCAGGGATCCCAGGACATCGCCGGTGAAGCAGGCCGAATGCAGTCTCGTCAGAACCGGGGCGTCCCGTGCCGGTCGCCCGATTTCGGCAGCCACATGATCCTCGCCGCCGTCATCAGGTCGGAACACGCGCACGCGGCCATGTGCGGCGAGGGCGGTTGGCACTCGGCCCGCGACAACCTCTTCATGGGATGCCGGTGCCTTCAGGACTTCACCAAGACCGTTCGCGTCCAGAACCGTCAGTTCCGCAGGTGGCGCATCCTCGACTTCCGTCACTATGGCCGCGGGAAGGAGCCTTGCGGACTTGACCAGCCGGAGCGCAAGCCCGTGAATCCGGGCCGAGCCGTCCCGTTCCGATATGAAGGGCCCCTTCATCGGCTTTGAGAGATCGTCCTGCGGGTCGGCAACCGAGGCTACCCAGTCTGCAGTCGCGTCCAGAGGCAGCCGAAGCCGCGCAAGATCACCGTCATAGGCTCGAGCTCTCAGCGTCTCCGCCCGGCGTGCAGTGATCACCATGACGGAGGCGCCATGCTTCATGACGTCCGCGAGCCTGAAGGGGTCGATCCCGTCCGCCGCAAGGACGAGCGCATTCGACGTGCCGGTCGCAAGCACGACTGGCAGTCCCAACCGCAGGTCGGTGCGCGCCCGCGCGATGCGTTCCCGGAGGTTCGGTTTCAGCGACATCGGTGTCCGGTACCGTTCAGATCTCCAACCAAGCCTGTTTCCACGATTCTTTGAAACAATTCCACTGCCCGTGACACGTCACGGTGAAAATTTGCAGCATTTCTTGCAAGGTGCCCGGCACCCTCGCATCTCCTTCTTGGATAGCTGCGGAGGACGCAATGGCCCAGAACCTGAAAAAGATCTTGCTGGTGGATGATGATGACGACCTGCGCGAGGCGCTTGGCGAACAGCTGATTCTGACCGAGGACTTCGACGTCTTCGAGGCCGCGAATGGTGCCGAGGCCATACAGAAGGTCAAGCAGGCACTGTACGATCTGGTGATACTGGACGTCGGACTGCCGGACACGGACGGGCGCGAGCTTTGCCGCGTCCTGAGAAAGCAGGGCGTCAAGTGTCCGATTCTCATGCTGACAGGCCACGACACCGATGCCGACACGATCCTGGGCCTTGATGCCGGTGCCAATGACTATGTCGCCAAGCCGTTCAAGTTCCCTGTGCTGCTGGCGCGGATTCGCGCGCAGCTCAGGCAGCACGAACAGTCCGAGGATGCAGTGTTCCAGCTTGGACCCTACACGTTCCGGCCCGCCCAAAAGATGCTGCTCACGGAGGACGAGAAGAAGATTCGCCTGACCGAGAAGGAAACGAACATCCTGAAATTTCTCTATCGGGCCTCGGAGGGAGTCGTGGCGCGCGACGTGCTGCTCCATGAGGTTTGGGGATACAATGCCGGCGTCACGACGCACACGCTGGAGACGCACATCTACCGGTTGCGGCAGAAGATAGAGCCGGAACCCTCGAACGCGCGTTTGCTGATAACCGAGTCCGGCGGATATCGCCTGGTCGCCTGACCGGAGCGAGAGCGCTTTTGACGCGTCCACGACAGCGAACGTGAACCTGCGCGCCGTGCGCCTCGCGGGGGCGTCGCAAAATGCTTGCCGCCGCAATTGGCCAAGTCTAGTGTCCCGCGCGAAGGGTTCAGGTGTTTCATGCTGATAGGCATCCTGCAATGCGGCCACTTTCCGACCGCAGACGGCTACGCGGACCGCACCTACACGGACCTCTACTCAAGCGTCCTTGCCGGACACGGCCTGACCTTCCGGACCTGGAGCGTGGTCGACATGGAATTCCCGGATTCCGTCAGTGATGCCGAAGGCTGGCTGCTCACGGGTTCCCGTCACGGCGCCTATGAAGACCAGCCCTTCATTCCGCCCTTGGAAAACTTCATCCGCAATGCCCGCGCGGACGGCATTCCCATGGTCGGGATATGTTTCGGGCACCAGATCATCGCGCAGGCGCTCGGGGGAAAGGTCGAGAAGTTTTCGGGCGGATGGTCGGTCGGCCGAGTCGAATACGATTTCGAAGGCGAGACAATCGCCGTGAACGCATGGCACCAGGACCAGGTGGTCCGGAAGCCGGACATGGCTCGCACGATAGCCACGGCGGATGGCTGCGATTATGCAGGTCTGGCCTACGGAAACTGGGCCCTGACCGTTCAGCCTCATCCGGAATTCGACGACGACGCGGTCCGCATGCTCTTGGACACTCGCGCTCCGGGCGTGGTTCCGGAAGACCGCATGGAGGAGGCGCGCAAAGACCTGTGCCTTCCGGTGTCGCCGGAACTGCTCGGGGCCAGGATGGCCCAGTTCCTGAAAGCCGCCCGCGCCTGACCGGCCTGCCACCACGAAGATGTGCCGTCCGATGCCGGCATGCATCTCCCCGGCCGTTGGCGACGGGCGGGCATGCAGGTCACGGGTGCGGTCGTCACCGGGGGTTGCGGGCAAGGCCGTTGCCAGGGCGGATGCGGGGCAGGAAGGAAGGCCCGATCTCCATTCGAGACCCCGGTCGGGAGGATTCCCGCTGGCATGCAGGCAAGGACGCCGCTGAGGATCCGCGCAAGGACACGGCATGACGAGCCCGATGCAAGCGGCCCGACAGGATGAATGTCAGACTTGAGGTCGCGGCGTGCCACCGGTTGAGCGGAATTCGGAGATTGCGAGAGGCTGCCTTCGCTCAGGCGGCTCAACGGCCCTCCGCAATGCCTGCATGTGTCCCGGCGTTCACTTGAAAGACTGGAGGCTGACCCGCTCCGGCACGGCATCGTCCAGAATGCGCACGTCGATTACTGACGTCTTGTCGCTGCGCATCGCCTTGGCAAAGGCCTGATCCAGTTCACCGCTGTTTTCGACCCGAATTCCTGCACAGCCGAACGCGCGCGCAATTTCGGCGTAGTCCAGCTCGGTGAACTCGGTGGAAATGTAGCGACCGTCGAAAAAGAGCCTCTGGTTGTCCTTGATGAAATGCATGTTCGAGTTGTTCATGACGACGACGGTCAGGTTGGCGCAGTTGCGCACGGCAGTCTCCAACTCCTGCACGACCATGGCGAAACCGCCGTCTCCTGTCAGGCAGACGACCTTCTGGTCCGGCGTCGTCAAGGCGCGCGAGATGGCGGCAGGCAACCCGTAGCCCATCACGCCGAAGCCGCGCGGCCCCAGGTAGTTTCTTCCCGGACTCCGCACCTCGAAACACTGGCCGCCCCAGATCTGGTTGAACCCGGAATCACAGACAAGAACAGCGTCGTCCTGCATGGCGTCCCGCATCGCGCGGATGACCTGGATCGGATGAACCGGCCTTGCATCGCGATCCTGGGCAAGCGGCGACTCGATGCCCTTCTCCTTTCTCCAATTCGAGGAAATGGCGGAAACGGCATCGCGCTGTGTCGTCTTGGGCGTGACGCGAGGGTCGGACTTGAGAAGGTCGAGCATCTCCCGCAGCACTGCCTTGATGTCGCCCGTCAGTGCCAGGTCAACCGCGTAGTTGCGGCCGATCTGGGTTGGCTCGATGTCGATCTGAACCAGTTGCGTCTTTCTGTCAGGAATGCGCCAGGCCGCCGTGCCGACATTGTTGAAGCGAGTCCCCAAGGCCAGCCCCAAGTCCGCTTGAAGGACGTATTCGTTTGACGCCGGCCTCCCGAGGAGACCATAGGG
>VYCX01000154.1 GCA_009843725.1 Boseongicola sp. SB0675_bin_26 | reverse complement strand
GTCCGACGGTCGGCTCCCGGAACAATCTCGTACCCGTCCGGTGCCAGAGAACCTTCGTCGGGTACCTCGTCGACCTCGCCGTCCAGCAGATCGCTGGCCTTCAAGGCTTCGACGACCTGCCAGGTTGTCACGCCCTCGGCCACCACGATGCGAAACCTCGTCGCCACGTCATCCAGGGCTGCCGTGTACGGGGCCGGCAAGTCGGACCCTGATGCCGGATCGAATTCCGCGGTGACAGCAAATTCGCCGGTCGCCGCGTTCATCTCTCGCACGCGGACTTCCTGCCCGCTGACCGAAATTCGGTAGACGACTTCAATGCCGCACGTCGACTGGCCGTCGCCTGTGACTTCCGCCACGATGTCCTGCATGGACGCGCCTTCCGGAATGAGGAAAGACCCCGCCTTAACCTGTGATGCGCGCCCCGAATACTCGGCGCCGATCCGGAAGATCGTTGCATTGGATATCGCGCCCCTTGCCTCAAGTTCCTCCGTCAGGCCTGCAATTGATCCTCCGCGAGGAACCTTCAAGCAAATGGCTTCGGCCAGGGAGCCCTGACCGACGAACTTGCCCTGCCCCCAGTCGATGATCACCACAACCAGCAAGAAGGCGACGAGCAGGAAGGTCAGGAAGTTGGAGGCGATGCTCCGCAACATCAGCGATCGATCCGCCCCATTGCCAGCGAGGCATTGGTGCCGCCGAATCCGAAGCTGTTCGACAACGCAACGCCGATCTCCCGCTTGCGTTTCGCATTGGGTGCCAAGTCAAGCATCGGCTCGACATCCGGACTGTCCAGGTTGATGTTCGGGGGCGCAACCTGATCGCGCAACGCCAGGATGCAGAACACCGCTTCAACGGCACCTGCGGCGCCCAGCAGGTGGCCGATCGAGGACTTTGTCGATGTCATCGTAGCCCCGCGGGCCGCATCACCCATCACCCGCTCGACGGCCGCAAGCTCGATCGTGTCCGCCATGGTCGAGGTGCCGTGCGCATTTATGTAGTCAATGTCGCCGGCCTGCAAGTTCGCCGAATTCAGCGCGTTCCTCATGGCCCGCTCCCCGCCATCTCCGTCCTCGGAAGGAGCCGTAATGTGGAACGCATCGCCCGAGAGGCCATAGCCCAGGACTTCCGCATACATCTTCGCGCCTCGCGCCTTGGCGTGTTCAAGTTCTTCAAGCACCACCACGCCCGCGCCTTCACCCATGACAAACCCGTCGCGGTCAGCGTCGTAGGGACGGCTGGCCTTCTCCGGCTCGTGCCCTCTCTTCGTGGAAAGGGCCTTGCACGCATTGAAGCCGGCAATGCCGATTTCGCAAATCGGGCTTTCTGTCCCGCCCGCCACCATCACGTCAGCGTCTCCATGCATGATCAGTCGCGCCGAGTCGCCAATTGCGTGAGCTCCGGTCGAGCAGGCAGTCACGACGGAGTGATTCGGACCCTTGAACCCGAACCGGATCGAGACTTGCCCAGAAATCAGGTTTATCAATGCACCCGGAATGAAGAACGGTGACACCCTTCGTGGACCCCGTTCCTTGAGGATGACGGCGGTTTCGGCGATCGACTGCAGTCCGCCTATCCCTGAGCCGATCATCACTCCGGTTCGTTCCAGGTCCCGTGTCTCCGAAGGTTCCCAGCCAGAATCCTTGACCGCCTGTTCGGCCGCGGCCATTCCGTAGATGATGAATTCGTCGACCTTGCGCTGCTCCCGAGGCTCCAGCCAATCGTCCGGATTGAACGTGCCATCCTTGCCGTCGCCCCTTGGAACTTCGCAGGCATAGTTGGTCGCGAGGTGTTGCGCGTCAAATCTTGAAATGGGGCCTGCGGCAGATTGGCCGGCAAGAAGACGGGACCATGTCTCCTCGATGCCGCACGCCAACGGCGAAACAATCCCCATACCCGTAACGACTACCCGACGCATGCCTGATCCCCACTTCGCTGCTTTGGGGTTGAGACATACATGCGCCCCCAATGCTTCGCAATCGACCTTGGGATTCGCACGCTCCCTGCGCGGCTGGCTCAAGCAATGCATGCCGAGCAAGGGCACTCCCCCTGAACGGCGGGGCGCGAGCCTCGCAGGTTCGGCAGGTTTGAGCCGGACCTCCAACCACATTGCCGAAGCGTGGACCGCGCGTGATGCCCCGTTGCCGCCGCGGAACTGTCTCGGCCTGCGCGCCCGCGATTGCCGCAACCAAGCCTCTCTTTGGGCCAAGCGCCTGCCCAACGCCCGACCATTCAAATTCACAGGCCTCCGTCGCTTGCGGCAGCCGGCAACGGCGTCAATTCAAGAAAACGGCCCCCGAATCATCAGGAGCCGAACTTCCTTGTCATCACTTCAGGTGGCTAAGTGGCATCCTTGATGAACTTCACGGCATCGCCAAAAGTCTGGATGGACTCGGCCGCATCGTCCGGAATCTCAATTCCGAACTCCTCCTCGAAAGCCATCACAAGCTCCACGGTATCAAGGCTGTCGGCACCGAGATCGTCGATAAACGAGGCACTGTCCGAAACCTTGCCCTCATCAACTCCCAAATGCTCGACCACGATCTTGCGCGTGCGATCTTCGATGTCGCTCATTTAAATACCTCACGAGTTCCTCGGGATCCTAGGCCCGGAATTTTCCTGCCGTCCCCGAGGGACGAAAAACAGCCGGGCAATCATGCTCCCGGCTGGGATTAGCGCCCGCTATACCATATTCGTCCGAAACGCAAACAGTATGATGTGCCCCTGATGTCGAAGTGTACGGCCTGATCAAGAGGCCCAAAGTCATCTTTCGCGGACGTCACCGCCTCAGGCTTCGAACGGATTCAGGACGTCCACGTCCAATCCCGCGACGTCCGCCGCGTTGCGTGTCACGAGCGTCAGTTCGTGGACCTTGGCGGTCGCGGCCAAGAGCGCATCGACGACCGGTACCGACCGAATCGCGTTCATCCTCCCCCATTGCTCGACAACAGCTGCATCGACCGGCAGAACGCGATCACGGAAGCCCGAATTCACGTCGGCAAGCCTTGACTCGAGCGCTCGGGCCTTTCGGGGATCGTGACGGCGAGCCAGTTCCACGCCCTTGCGGATCTCGCCCAGCACCAACGGGCTGAGCCGCAGATCGTCCTCGGCAACACCTCTCCACCACGCCGCGACGTCTGCATCACAACGGCCGCCCTTGCGAACTTCCGAAATGATGTTCGTGTCGATCAGGAAACTCACGGAGCGTCACGTCCGAAATCGCGTGAACGTTCGAGATCAATCCCCTCGAGCGGCGCCGCTGCCAGCAGCGTCTGCCCCCTGGTGCCTTGCACGGCAAACTTCTCGCACAGGATGTTGCGCGTCTCGGCCTCGTGTTCAGGATCGACCAGAGCCGCGGCAACTTCCCGCACTAGCGCAGCGTCTTCTTTCCGGACTCGGACCTCGACACGCACGAAGCCCTGCCGCTGGCGGCGTCTGCGCCACTGGGTGACGGGAGATGGACTGCAGGTGGCCAAGGCGTCCTCCATATTTTCGGCAATATTGCCGGAAATATGGAGGCACTCCAAAACCTCGGTCTCACGCGAAATGGCACATGCAACACGCCGTTGAAACTTGACATGGCGCGAGCAGCGCAGGCGACGGTCGGCACGGTTTGGTACTGAGCGGAAGCGTCGCCCTGTCGCCAGGCATGCAAAAGAAACTAGTCTATTCGTACCGCCTGTGACGTGCATGCGCCAAAACAGCCCCAGCCACCGAAGTCACCGCCCAGCCCAGCAGCACGGCCAGACAGCCAGAGTCCCACTTGTAATGCCGGCAATGGCAGCCCGGCCGAGTCTTCTCATGGCTCTTGTTGATGTCCGTTGCGAGATTGCGTTGACTGCGGATGGAAGGGCTATGGACGGCACACCAGGCCCGCCAAGACATGGCCAGTGGCAGGCATTTCAGATTGGCCAGCGGCACCACGGCACCGGAGGATGCCAGTGACCCCTGTGCAATTCCCATGAAGGTTGCCGAGGAAAACGCGATCAAGCAGACGAAGGCGAGGCGTTCGACCCACAGTGCGCCTCTGTCCACGGGCCGAAATCTTGAGACAGAACGCGGAATCGCAATTCACGTTCCCGCCCGGAATTGCCGCTTCCAGAGCGCAATGGACATCGGGAGGCCTGGCGAGCGAGTCCCGGCGCAGGCAGCAAGTTCATTACGGTCAGCGGTGGCGTGTCAGAAACTTGGTCATCATCGCAACTGATCTTCCATCAGCTTCGAACGGTATTCATTTTGAAACGCGAGCATCCATCCTGGGTACTCTGGCGACAGATCGGTAGTCGCGGCAAGTGCACCGAGGTGATCATCTGAAAGTGAAACGTTGACTGATCCAAGCGTATCGGAAAGCTGGTCGACCCGCTTTGCACCCACGATGACGCTCGTCACCACCTTTTGATGCAACAGCCACGCGATGGCGACTTGGGGCACTGTACAGTGAATGTCCCTGGCAAGTTCACGCATTACTTCAATGACAGCGTAGGCGCGTTCCTTGTTGAGCGGCGGGAAATCGAAATTGGCGCGGCGCCCTTCCGCTGCTTTGCCCTCTCGGTCAAACTTTCCTGACAAAAATCCACCGGCAAGCGGACTCCATACCATCAGCCCAACACCCTCCGACAACAACATTGGCGCGATCTCACGTTCCAGATCACGTCCCGCAAGCGTATAGTATGCCTGCAGCGAAACTATGTTGGGAAGGTTCTTTGCGGCCGCGATGCCGATGGCCTTCATGACTTGCCAAGCGGCCCAGTTCGACAATCCATAGTACCGAATGGTGCCCTTGGAGACCAAGAAATCCAAGGTATCCAGTCAGTAGTGTCCCATTAATAGTCGAATAGATTCAACTGCTTACCAGGGCCGTCCG
>VYCX01000069.1 GCA_009843725.1 Boseongicola sp. SB0675_bin_26 | reverse complement strand
CTCTGCGACCGGCAGGGACGGCCAATGGCGGCGCTGGAGGCCAAGCGGGCAAGCATCGACCCCATCACCGCACAGGACCAGGGCTGCCACTATGCCGAACAGCTCGGCGTGCCGTTCGTGTTCCTGTCGAACGGCGAGGAAGTGCGGTTCCTCGACCGGGAGACCGAGGCCCACGCGCGCAAGATCGCGGGCTTCTACGCCCAGGACGACCTTGAACGGCGGATTGCCGCGCGCCAGACGCGTCGCGAACTGTCCACGGTCGCCATCGACCACAGGGTCATCGACCGCGACTACCAGATCAAGTGCGTGGAGGCGCTTTCCGCCGAAGTCTCTCGCGGGCGGCGCAAGCTGCTGGTCGAGATGGCCACGGGAACGGGCAAGACGCGCACGGCGGCGGCCTTCATCAAGCGCCTGTTCGATGCCGGCCTCGTCACCCGAGTGCTGTTCCTGGTCGACCGGATTGCGCTGGCCCGGCAGGCCGAGGACGCCTTCACCGACCATCTGGGCACCTATCCGTGCCACGTGTTGCGGCCCGGCCGCGCCTTCGACCGAAACAAGCGCATAACCATCGCCACTCTGCAGACAATGATCTCGGAGTACCGTTGCCTGTCGCCAGGCTATTTCGACCTCGTGATCACCGACGAATGCCACCGCTCGATCTACGGAAAGTGGAGCGGCGCGTTGCGGCACTTCGACGGCATTCAGCTTGGCCTGACGGCCACGCCCTGCACGGTGGATGCCGACAGCCTCCCCGACCCGGAGGACGGACTTTTCGTGCGCGACACGCTGCGCTTCTTCGAACTCGCCGAACCCACCTTCAGGTACGAGTTGCAAGAAGCCATCAAGGACGGCCATCTGGTACCCTACCGCATCTACAAGGCGATGACGGTGAAGACCGCGGCCGAGGACGGCTTTCCGGTCCGTCGCGACGAACTCGACTGGAGCGCGATGGACGGGAAGGCACGGGCGGAATTCGAGGAGCTGTTCGCGGGACAGGACACGATCACGGTGGACCCGAGAGCGCTGGAACGCAAGTTCACCATTCCCGAGCGCAACCGCGCCATTGTTCGCGAGTTCCGCGACGCGCACGAGAAGGGCTTCATGGGCCGGGACGGCGTTCAGCGGTGGCCCGACTGGGGCAAGACCATAGTGTTTGCGGTGACCCGGCGCCATGCCGAGACGCTGGCGGAGATGTTCGATGCGCATTTCGCTGACCTGAAGCCGAACCCGGCGGCGCGATACGCCGATTTCGTGGTGAGCGACGTCGGCGGCGGCCCGTCACCCGACGCAAGCGTTGTCATCAAGCGCTTCAAGGACGAGGACTTTCCGAAGATCCTCGTCAGCGTGAACATGCTGGACACCGGTTTCGATTGCCCGGAAGTCGTGAATCTCGTGATGGCCCGGTTCACGCGAAGCGCCATCCTCTACCGGCAGATGCGCGGACGCGGCACGCGGAAGGCCGACCACATCGGCAAGGCCGGATTCACGATCTTCGATTTCGTCGGCGTGACGGACTTCCATGGCGATGACGACGCGGACATGGGCGGCGGCGAGATCCGCGAAGGCGGAGGTCGGTCCGATCCCGGAGATCCCCGCATGCTTCTGACGCTGGACGTGGACGACCATATCGACCCAGAGAGCCGCGACTGGCTGACGCTCGACGAGAATGGCCGCATCGTGCGCACTCCGGAGCACGAAGCGCGCGCCGCTGAAATCGGGGTCCGCTTCGAGGCGTGGCGGGGCGAGCACGAAAGCTTCAATGCCGAGCAGGCGCGCTGGGCAGGCCTTATCGGAAGCCGAGTTAGGGCAGACGCGATGAGCATGGAGGCGCTCGGCGAATGGGACTTCGACCAGCATCCCTTCGCGGCGCTTGGCGGATACGATCAGGCGCGGCGCGTGTTCGGGGGCGAGGCGTCCCTCGGAAGCCTGATCGCCGGAATCAACGCGGCCGTGTTCGGACGGCGAAGCGCAGCGGACGGTGTCGACGCCGGTCGTACGGGAGAACGGTGACTGCATGCCGATGACCCCCGAACTTCGGCGCGGCATCGACCGCATCCGCGACCACCTCTTCGGCGGCGGCTACCCGAATCCCGCCCAGAACGCCGAACAGCTCAGCTTCCTGATCTACTTCTACATGCACGAGACGGCGGACGCCGCGCGCGTTCGCGCGGCGAAGCGGCCCGGGGCCGAGCCGTACGGCAGCGTCTTCGACGGGGAATGGATCTTGCGCGACCCGCGCAACGCCAGCGAACCGGGAACCGAGACAGTGCCGCGCGAGCTGCTGCGCTGGTCGTCCTGGGCGCATGCGCTCAACGGCGAACGGCTCGTGAACTGGGTGCGCGAGGAGGTGTTCGCGTTTCACGCCGAGCTTTCCGCAAACGGCGTGACCGACTTCATGGACGGCGCCCGACTGGTGATCGACGAGCCGACTGTACTTACCCAGGTGGTCAGCCAGTTGAACGACCTGCATCTCGACAGGGTGGACTCCGACACGAAGGGCGACCTGTTCGAGCACGTGCTCCGCCAGATCCGGCAGGCGGGTGAACTGGGACAGTTCCGCACGCCGCGCCACGTCATCCGTGCCTTGGTCAGGCTGGTCGATCCCCGGATCGGCGAGACCATATACGATCCGGCGGCAGGAACGGCCGGCTTTCTGGCCGGCGCCTGGGATCACGTCCGCCTCGCCAACTCCTCGCCCGACGGCATCGAGGAAATCGAGGCGGAGGGCAAGACGATCCGGCGCGGTCTCGGAGACACGCTGAGCCGTGACGCGGTGAGGCAGCTGCAAACAGCGACCTTTCACGGCGCCGACGTGGACCCGCAGATGGTGCGGCTTGCCACCATGAACCTGACGCTTCGCGGGCTGGATCGTGTTCGCATCCTTCGCCGGGATGCCCTTACCCGGCCCCTGGATCGGGCGGCCAAGGCTGAGATCGGGTTTCCGGCGGGTGGCTTCGACGTGATCCTCGCCAATCCGCCGTTCTCCGGACGGCTTGACCGGGACCGCATCGTCGAGGACGTGAAGGTCGGGAATACTGCTCAGACCGAACTGCTGTTCCTGCAATACATGCTGAACCATCTGAAGTCGGGCGGACGCTGCGGCGTGGTCGTTCCCGAAGGAGTTCTGTTCGGCGACAGCGGCGCTCATAAGGAACTGCGTCGCAAACTCGTCGAGAACAACACCATTGAAGCCATATTGTCGTTGCCGAGTGGCGTGTTCAACCCATATTCCCCTGTGAAGACCTCAGTGCTGGTCTTTCGCAAGGGCGGCGCGACAGAACGCGTGATGTTCCTGCACGCAGACAACGACGGATACAAGCTCGACGCCAAGCACGATCAGCCCATTGAGGAGGACGATCTTCCCCGCCTGATCGATGCGTTCCGGACCCGGGAGGCGCGGTTGGAGGCTTGGCTCGACCGCGACGCGAAAGCTGACTGGACCGATAAATGGTGGTTCGCCGAGTCCAACGCGATCCGTGCTGCCAACTTCAACCTGAGCGCCAACCGGTACCGTCCACAGAACCGGACGAAGGTAAAGCACCGCGACCCGCTGGAGATTCTGGAGGAATTGAGGAGTACCGAGACGGAAGTGTTGGGCGAGATCGACGCGCTGGCCGAGGCGGTGCGCGAGTCTCTGGAGGAATGACCGTGCCGATCGTTCCGCTCGGCGAAATCTGCGAAATGGATCGTCAGGCACTTCGCCCTGATGACCCGCTTGCATCCGGCCTGCCTTTTGTGGGCGTCGAGCATGTCGAATCCGGGAGCGGCGCCTTCAATTTCGACAACGGTTCACGTGTCGGCAGCCAGAAGAGTTCGACATTTCGCTTCGACGAGCGTCACGTCCTGTATTCCAAGCTTCGTCCGTACCTCAACAAGGTCGCCACACCAGACTTTGTCGGCAGGTGTTCCACCGAACTGGTTCCGCTCCTTCCAAAAGACAGCGTTGACCGAGAGTTCATGGCATGTCTCCTGCGTCGAAGCGAGACGGTCGAGCACGTCATGTCGTCTGTGACCGGTTCGAGAATGCCGCGCACTGACATGAACGAGCTGATGTCATTGTCGGTGCCCTTGCCTCCTCACGACGAGCAGCTACGGATTGTCCGAATCCTGAACAGGGCTGCGAGGATCGAGCGACTGCGCACGCGGGCGCAGGACCTGCTGGAGGAGTTCATCCCGGCACTGTTTGTCAGGATGTTCGGGGATCCGGTCGAGAACCCGATGGGGTGGGAGACTGTCAGGCTGAACGAAGTTGTTTCAGAATTTCGCTACGGCACGTCGAAGAAAAGTCGAGATGCTGCTGCCGATGGGTCTTTGCCGGTGCTGCGCATACCGAACGTCGTAAGTGGAGCAATCAACCTCGACGGCTTGAAGTACGCCATTCTGGAGGCCAAGGAGCAACAGCGGCTGAAGATGGCAAAGGGCGATCTCCTCTTCGTTCGGACCAATGGCAATCCGCAGTACGTTGGGCGTTGCAGCGTCTTCGATCTTGATCTTGATGCCGCGTTCGCATCGTACCTAATCCGAGCGAGGCTGGTCGACCGAGCGCCTCTGTCGCCCTACGTCATTGGTGCCGCGATGGGCCTGCCTTCACTCCGCTCTGTCTTGCTGAGCTTGGCGCGGACGACTGCTGGCAACTACAACATCAACATTGCAAACTTGCGCAAAATCGAACTGCCTGTGCCGCCGATCAAGAAACAGAAGAAATTTGTCTCATTGATCGCTTCGTCAAAGGCTAGGATGCTTTTGTGCTTACAGGCTTCGGAGCTTGCAGGAAGCCTAAGGTGCTCTTTGATGCACTGTCTATTGGATTATGAAGAATGATCGGACAAGATGAGCTTTGGCAATGGTAGGTCGGTTGCAGCAGCATGCATG
>VYCX01000008.1:2960-4873 GCA_009843725.1 Boseongicola sp. SB0675_bin_26 | reverse complement strand
GATCGTGGATACCACCCCCCTGCGTCCCCGAAACTCCCGCCCGTCTCGCGTCCGAACCCCGACGCATCGGTTTCCTTACAAGATCAAGCTCTCGACCCGGGCTTCGTAGCGAAACTCGGCCCCCCGGTTGACGAGGAACCCGACCAGCGCATCGGTCAGACGGCCTGATCCCCCTTTTGGAATCGACCAGCTCCTTGCCTGTCGGGGCGCCGTGATCTGATACGGCAGGAACCCGGTGCCCGCCTGGTCGATCGGCACCGCCGTCTGAAACGCCATCCAGCCCATGAAGGCCCGCACGTGCGGACTTGTGAATTCGTGCAGAATCACGTCTCGCGCGCTCATGGCCATGCGCCGCGCCCAGATGCCGCCGCGTGGATGGTCTCGCAGGAGATCCCTCATCGATGGAGCCATGCCGACGGGCCCGGACCGTGCGTCGCCGAGGAGCGGACGAAGCTCGTCGAACTCGCTGATCAACCGCGCGTAGCTTTCCGCGTCTTGCTGCGAATACCTTGCGAACTCTGCAACGGTCGCATCCAGATCGAGCGACATCGTGATCTGCTCGCCATCGGGCAACGCGACATGGGCCACGGGATCAGGGTGCAGATAGGAAAGCCCGTACTCTTCGACCAGCCCGAGCTCATCGAGACGGATGAGCGGGTTCTGCAAGATCAACGTATGTCCGGTCGAACAGGTGTCGATCCCGTAACCCGGTCCCAGGATCTCTTCGGTGGCGCAGCCCCCTCCTGGAATCGGACGCGCATCCAGTATCGTGCATGAATAGCCTGCCTTTGCCAGATAGCACGCGGTCACCAAGCTGTTGTGGCCTGCACCCGCAATCACGAAGTCCACTGCAGCCATGCCTCGTCGTCCCAAGCTTGCATCCATGCGCCCAGCGCGTGCACGCGAAGGTAGATTTGATGCCTTGCAAAGGGAAGCCACGACGGCCGGCTTCCGGAAACTGCACCGGTGCCATGGAAAAGAGGGCCAATGGTGCCTTCGTGCCCTCCCAGTCTGGCCATGTGCGTGATCTGCACTTTCTTCCCGCTGGAGCGCGTCTGCAGATTCCTTGCGGACAACGAGTCCGGTGTCGCAATGTTCGTCAAAGGACCTTCCGCCATCGGCGCTACAGGAGGATTCCAAACTGGCGTCAAGTTTCTCACGGCGAGCTTGGGATCTGGCGGCATGCCAACCGCCCCGTTGCAACTCATTCGGAACCGGTGGCTCGCTTTCCCTCGTGAACACTTTCAGAATTGACAATTGCGGAACCGTTCTGTCCCGACTTTCGACAGAAATTGAGCAGGTCAGATTCACCGGCTTGTCGCTCGTGGCGCGGAGTCCAGTTGATCTGAGACATGTCCTACAGCCTTGAAGAGGCTTCCGAATGCAGGCACACAGGCCCTGAAGTCAAGGGAGCAAGAGAATGGGGTTGCTGCAGGACGGAAAGTGGGTCGATCAGTGGCACGACACCAAGTCAAGTGAGGGCCGGTTCGTTCGAAAGGACTCGCAATTTCGCAACTGGATCACGGCGGACGGGGCCGCAGGCCCCAGCGGCGATGGTGGGTTCAAGGCCGCGTCCGGGCGCTATCACCTCTACGTGTCGCTTGCCTGCCCCTGGGCGCATCGAACGCTGATCTTCCGGGCATTGAAAGGTCTCGAGGACATGATCCCTGTCTCGGTCGTGCACTGGTTCATGGGCGACCAGGGCTGGACCTTCACGCCCGAGGACCGTTCGACCCGCGATGCCGCCAACGGCGCCGACTTCCTGCATGAAATCTACACGACGGCAGACCCAGGCTATTCGGGACGCGTGACCGTGCCGGCGCTTTGGGACAAGGAGTCGAAGACCATCGTTTCAAACGAGTCCTCGGAAATCATCCGGATGTTCAACTCGGCCTTCGACGATCTGGGCGCAA
>VYCX01000008.1:0-2860 GCA_009843725.1 Boseongicola sp. SB0675_bin_26 | reverse complement strand
GTCTATTTCGGACACTTCAAGTGCAATCTTCGCAGGATCGCGGACTACCCCAATCTTTCCGGCTTTGTCCGGGACCTCTACCAGCATCCGGGCGTCGCGGAGACGGTGGATTTCCTGCACATCAAGAAACACTATTACGGCAGCCACGCGGCGATAAATCCGACCCGGATCGTCCCGATGGGGCCGGAGTTCGACTACACCACGCCGCACGACCGCGCCCGCCTCAGCCAAGGGACCTTGCACTGACCGAAGAGACCTTTGCGGTCATGCTGCATGACTGGCCGGAAAGCCGGACATGACGGCGAAACAGTTGTCCTGCCCAAGAAGGGAGCCGAGAACAAAGGGCCTTATGTTCCTGACTAAATCGCCCTTCAGGCCGGCTCCTCCAGCACCGGCCCGGTTCATCGATCGATGCGCGTGTGCAAGCGACGCCGGCCTGGCAAGTGACAGCGGGCCTTGACCAGAGCCGCAAGTGGGCCTGAGATACGTGCAGGGGGCCGCCAAATCCGTGTGGCCATCCGACTGATTGGTCTCGTCTCCGTTCTGCCTTTTTCAAGTTCGAACTGCCGAAATCGGCTTTAGTTTCGAATCGTTCATGCCAATTGAACCCGCGGAGTTTGGTGGTTCCCATTCAATATCGGCTGCCTTTCGCGAGAGCGGGAATTCGGCGGCAAACCGCGCCGTTGGGCATTGTTCCGGCCTGGTCAAGCCAACAATCGCCGCGCTCAAGGCAATGGCGACTTGAGGAGCACGACGGTCCCTTGGCCAGGAACTACTTCACTCGCCATCGATCGAAGAGCGGAACTCAGCGCCGACAGACCGCCCGTCTGCCTGTGAACGCGCGCAAGGCAGTGGCTTCGCTCAGGCCGGCCCGGCCCGCTGCCGCCGCAGATGGTCAGCAAAGAGCGGCACCGTGAAATCCAGGACGCCGTGGCCGGAGCTGTAGATCATCCCCTTGGCGATGATGTTTGCGCGTGTGGGTCCCAACGATCCCAGGGACTTGCCCAGCGCCGCAGCAACTTCCGCAATTGGGTACGGGCCGTCGCCCAGATCGGCCATGGCGCGCACAAACGCCATCTCGGTCGGCGTCAGGCGATCCGTCCGGACCTTGAAGAAACCGTCGTCGAGCGCCTCGAGCGCGCGCCGCTGCGCGTTCAACGCGTCGCTCATGTCCACGGACGGGCCCTCCGCCTGATCCCAAACCTCTGACCCCCAGGCCTGGAGGTAGAAGGGGTACCCTTGGGTGCCTTTTGCGATCGCATCGAGCGCGGCGGCGCCAATGGAAGCACCCTCGTCCTCGATGGGCTTGCGGATGGCCAGACGTGCGGCGTCCGGGTCCAAGGCACCGATTTCGGGGTACGCGAACAACCGCTCCGCGTAGGATTTTGCGTCGCCGGCCAGTCTGGCAACTTGCGGCAGGCCCGCGCCTACAAACACGACCGGCGCCTGAACTTGGTTCATCCGGTGCAGCGCGACGATCAACGCCGACAGGTCCGCCCTTTCCAGGTACTGAACTTCATCAATCAGGAGCGTCCACCCTTTGCCAGCGGCCGCGGCGGCGCGCCCGACGGCGGCGAAGGCGTCGGGCAGGTCGTTTTCAAGATCGCCGCTGTCGGCTTCGCCGGGAACCGCGTCCACCTCAATCGACGCGCCAAAGGCCGACAGCTTCTTGACCGTAGACGCCAGACTCTTCAGCACCCCAAGGCCCTGGGCGGCAAGATCCTTGGCGGCCTCCACTGTTGAAAGGCTGCGCAGAACCTTGCGGATGCCGGTCGCCAGCATTTCGGCCAAGGGCTTTCCTTCCGGGGCTTCCAGACGCGTGACCAAGTGCCTTTCTTCGAGCGCCACGCGTTCGATCGCGTTGAGAAGCGCCGTTTTGCCCGTGCCCCGCAACCCCAGCAGCATCATGTGCCGCGCGTTCTTCCCGGCCACCGCGCGGCGCAACGACACGCGCGCGCTGTCCAATACGTCCTGGCGGCCAGCCAGCTCCGGGGGCGTGGTGCCCGCGCCGGGAGTGAAGGGATTTGCAAAGGGATCCATAGGGTCTCTTCCAATCTGTAACAATGTATAGCATTTTTTGATATACTATCCTAGAGTTCGGTAAACAAGGCCGGCGCGCCAGGAAGATGGCCGTGAACGTCATCAACGCCGTTGCCATTCCGCGCGAAGATGGTGGTGCAATTGGCCCAGGACGTAACGGCAACCTTTTCCGGCCATTCGTGATCGCCCAGGTTTCCCGACAGGATGGAGGCGGGAACCGAAACCGTACTCATGCGCCCGGCGGGTCGCGCGGATGCCTTGCCAAACATCGACAGCGGGCCGGTGCAGCGGAAAGGTACACCGTCCAATTGCTATCGGCGGAAACCAAGTGTTCAATTCCAGAACATCCGGAGCTCTTTCAGGCGTTCCGTCGAAAATCAAGGAGGGGGCATTCCAGCGTGAAAAACGACGACGAATTCATTCTCCATGACCTGAAGGTCGAGGTCGTTCTGGATGGCCGGCAGCCGGTCTGCCGACACATCGAGGGCGAGTGCTTCACCGTCGAGGGAGAGAACCTTGTCTTCGCCAAGGGGCAGAGAATATCGATGTATGCGCTCGCCGCGGTTTTGCCGCTTTTGCCTGCCAAGCAGCGCGACACCGACCCGAACGACTGGATGTCGACGGACGCCGAAGTCGCCTGCCCGGATCCGCATTGCGGCGGGCGGTTCCGGATCACTCGGATCGGCACGCGGCGGTTCTCCCATGCAGAGACGACGGGACTGCCCGACGTGCGCTCGACGCCATATTGGGAGAAGGAGCGCTAGGCGCTGACGATCGCCTCGGCCTCGATTTCGACCAGGTAGTCGCCGGCCAGATCGTT
>VYCX01000425.1 GCA_009843725.1 Boseongicola sp. SB0675_bin_26 | reverse complement strand
GTGGAGGCTCGGGCCGAGTCGGCGCACGAGGCCGGTTGCGACCTGGTTCTCCATTGCAACGGCGATCTTTCCGAGATGTCGGCGATTGCGTCAGCCGTGGGTGGAATGTCGTCATCGGCTCGGAGATTGGCAGATATTGCGTTTTCGGGAAGACGGGACCCACTAGATGTTGACATTTGCGATTTTGAAGCCGAGTTTGCGGCACTGACACAGGAGGCGGGGAAAAATGCCGGACGGTGATGCGGAATTTGTCGAGATCGAGGCTCGCGTAGAGCCCGATGCGCTGCTCGTCGACGTGGACGGGTTCGAGGGTCCGCTCGACCTGCTTCTCCAGCTTGCGCGGAACCAGAAAGTGGATCTTCGCAAGATCAGCGTGCTGGCGCTTGCAGAGCAGTACCTCCTGTTCATCGAGCGCGCGAAAACCCTCAGAATCGAGCTTGCGGCCGACTATCTGGTCCTGGCGGCCTGGCTGACCTTTCTGAAGTCGCGACTGCTCTTGCCGCGAGACCCGGATGACGAGGGACAGTCTGGCGAGGAGCTTGCAGCCCATCTTGCGTTCCAGCTCGAACGCCTGTCCGCGATGCGGGACACCGCGGCCAAGCTCATGGCGCGGGATCAGAGGGGAAGGGACTTCTTTGTGCGCGGCGTTCCGGAAGACGTGAGTCGCGTTCGCCGCGTTCGCTACACCGCGTCGCTTCTGGATCTCATGCAGGGCTATGCCCGGGTTCGCACCCGGGACGAGTTCCGCCCGTTCACGTTCATCCGTGAACACGTGATGACGCTCGAGCACGCGCTTGAGCGAATGCGGGGCCTGATCGGATATGCGGGCGAATGGACCGATCTCATGTCCTACTTGCCTCAAGGCTGGGAGACCGACCCCAAACGGCGTCGGTCGGCCACTGCATCGCATTTTGCCGCATCGCTGGAACTTGCGAAGGGCGGCGCAATTCAGATTCGGCAAAGCGAGACATTCGCACCGATTCAGATCAAGGCGGTTCAGGGTGGTTGACGCGGACGAGGACCTTGGGGCGCTTGACAGCCTGTTCGAAGCTCCCCCGCTGGACGAGCAGGAGCGGATGGTCGAGGCCATGCTTTTCGCGTCAGCGGAGCCGGTTTCCGTTGCCGACCTCAATGCCCGCATGCCCCACGGAAGCGATGCGGCCAAGGCACTTGAATTGCTGAAGGCACGTTACGAGGGGCGAGGCGTGAACGTGCGAAAGTCAGGTGATGGCTGGGCCATCCGAACGTCGCCTGATCTCGGTTTCCTGATGACGAAGGAGACTGTTGAGACGCGCAGGCTGAGCCGCGCCGCGATCGAGACGTTGACGATCATTGCCTATCACCAGCCTGCGACCCGGGCGGAGATCGAGGAAATTCGCGGCGTGAGTGTCAGCCGGGGAACGCTTGACCAGCTTTTCGAGCTCGAATGGATAAGGCTGGGTCGCCGGAGGATGACTCCCGGGCGACCGGTGACCTATGTAGTGACCCAGACCTTCCTGGACCATTTTGGGCTTGAAAGCACGAAGGACTTGCCCGGCTTGAAGGAGCTTCGGTCGGCGGGCCTTCTGGATAGCCGTCCTCCTCCCGGCACCACGCCCGACGAGCGCGGCGAGGAGACTGACTGCCAGCCAGAAATGTTCGTCGAGGACGAAGAAGCGGACGCGAGGGACGCGTAGCGCGGGTCATGCCCGCTTGCCGATGCCGCGGCGGGCATGCCTGAACTGTCCGGAGAGATGGTGCGCTCGGGCTTCCCACATGTTCGACTGTCGGTTCAGGGTGGAAAGGAGTCGCCCACTGCGCACCTTGGCCGAGCGTCGCATACTTGCTCCTCCTGAAGAAAATCTTTCTCGGGGGTGCGACGATTGCGGACATGTCCGGCTCAAGCCAAGGACACGGAGGCGGAAAGCGACCAAGACAGGCACTGAAGATCGGCAGAGACTTGCAGAACGGGCTGCAACTGGTCGGCAACTGAAAAAGGGGATCTGCCAGGAAGGGCCAGAAAGACTGCCTGGGCACTTCGCAACACATCCAGTCTTGTGGCATCGACGAGGTCTTTTCGTCGATCTGAAGATCTGTTCCTCGAAGCTCGCCCTTCAGTGGACGCGATCGAAGGCCGCCTCCATCGCGATTGTCCGGGCGCACAGCTCCCGGTCGTTCAGGATCATGTTTTCCCCCGCCCGGACCAGGGCCGCTCCGCGAAGCGGTGCAGTCCCGGATCTTCCGCGGTAACGGATCCTTGGGGCCGGATTGCCGCAAGCCTGCCATTCAAATTCGCCACGTAAGGGCGTGAATCGGTCCAAAGGGAGTGCAGGTCCTATTGCGTTCGCGCCTGCCGGCCGAACCGGTACAAGATCATCAGGCGCGCCATGCCGCCCCGGTTGTCGAGTGAGTAGGTGCAGGGCCTGAACTCGCCGCCCCGACCACAGCGATTGTTGCCGGATGCGTTCACCTGATAGTTCTCCTGCCCGAAGTCAAAGCGCGTCCCGTCGATTCGCACGGCCCACCCGGAGGAGAGCGGCATCTCGAAACCCACCCCGAGCGCCCATCCGATCCGGGTTTCGTCACTCCGGAACGAGTCGTCGCCGTCAAAGAGCAGGTGCCCCGCAAGGCAGCCGGGCCCCCCAAAATCTATGTCAGCAACTGAATTGACGATCCGCGCAAGCGCAGGTCCGCCGCCGAGAAAGACCTGGGCGTTCCCGACATCCATGTCGAGGCCCATTCGCGCCGTGGCCATCCAGCGGATGCGTGCCGACGCGGTTTCGTCGCCACATGTCGGATCCAGCGTGTCCGTGTCCGCAGACATGCTGCCGGCCAAGGCGTCGATCTCGATCCGCAGCCCCGCGCGACCCAAGTCAAAACGGCGGCCTGCCAGCACTCCGACAGCCGCGGCCGGACCGCTGAACTTGTTGGTCGATCCCGGATTGCCCCAATCGGCAAATCCATCGACATCAACGATCTTGTTCGCCACCTTTCCGGTGCCGGCGAACAGTCCGGCGTAGTTCCCGTTGCCACCACTGTCGGCAGCTCGTGCCTGCGCGGCACTGAATGCCAAAATGACGAGAGCAGCCACGGTGATGGCCTGCCACCGCCAGGGAAAGTCCTGTTTCATGCGAATCCAGCCTCCATTGTTCTTGTTACGCGACGGCGGGGTGCACGCGCCAACCAGAAGGTCCGTAGCAGCAAGATCGACTCCGGCACGAAACAGGCGGTCCTACGCGACGTCGTTTAACATCGCGCGCTTCTTCCGTCGAGCATCAGCCGTCAAGAGTGGCGGTGCGCGGGAGCTCTTCGCAATCGGGTCAAGCTACGTCAACCGGACTGAAGGAGCAGGCCCGTGCCTGGAGGGGGAGCACGATCCGGTCAGTGCATCAAATGCATCGCGGGCAGTCCCTTGGTCGCAAGAAAGTTCGGAGCGGGATCCCATGAACTGGGCGGCCCGTGACGGAACGGTTCCAGCTGTCACCGCCGTGCGGCACGGATCCGCATGCGGTTTGTGAATGAAATGGAAGTGGCCCGGGGAGAGAGGGCCGAACAGTCCCTTTCGAGGGGTTGAAATCAGGCAAGGACTTTTCAAAGCGGGGTCGCTGGCCCCATCATCCGGAACTGCTTTGAGAGCTTGAGCCCCTGGCCCTGGTAGTTGGACGAAATCGCGCTTCCATACAGCGCTGCAGGCCGAGCTGACATCCTTTCGTACACGAGGCGCCCGACAATCTGGCCATGTTCAAGAACGAACGGTGCTTCGTGGCAGCGCACTTCCAGTACGCCTCGAGAGCCTGCACCACCCGCCTCGGCCCAGCCGAATCCCGGGTCGAAGAAACCCGCATAGTGGACGCGAAACTCTCCAGCCATGGCCAGGTATGGCGCCATTTCCGCAGCATGAGTCGGTGGAATCGTCACGGCCTCCCGGCTTACCAGTATGTAGAAGGCTCCGGGGTCCAGGATGATCCTTCCTTCGCCGGTGTGGATTTCTTCCCAGAATTCGTCGGGTTCGTATCCAGCGACACTGTCAAGGTCGATCACCCCGCCATGCGGTTTGGCGCGGTAGCCAACGAGCGTTCCGTCGGCCGGATCCAGGTCGACCGAGAATCCGAGACCTTCGGAGATCATTGCCTTGCCGGAGACCAGGCCGACCTGCTTGTGGAGTGCGGCAAGGGCGGCGTCGTCCAGCGCGACGTGTCCATCCCGGAACCGGATTTGGTTGAGCCGCATGCC
This sequence comes from Boseongicola sp. SB0675_bin_26, assembly GCA_009843725.1. Lineage (GTDB taxonomy): Bacteria > Pseudomonadota > Alphaproteobacteria > Rhodobacterales > Rhodobacteraceae > JAJEFO01. The sequence goes on along the minus strand of VYCX01000425.1, from coordinate 665 downwards.
TGATCGGACCAGGACAGAGAACGACCGCGGGCAGATCTCGGCGTAGAGCGGTCCATGATAGCCTGCCTGGACGCGGTCGAACTCGGTCGCGCCGTCCGTGATGGTCCGGGTCAGAAGGTCAAGCCTGCCAGTTGAGCTCTTTGCGTTCGCGACCGCTGAAACGGTCTCGGGCAGGGCAAGTCGCTCCATCAACGGCACGACATAGACGCATCCCCTTGCGAGCACCGCGCCGCCGCCGAGATCGAATCGATGAATTTCAAACTTTAGCAGCCGATCCTCGACGGCGGCGCCGTTCGTCGCGAGAAAGGATGCGCGGACGCGATAGGCGACGGTTCCAAGGCGCAGATCCAGCGACGCGGGCTGGACTTGCGCGTTCGCGAACTCGTCGTCAGCGTCAATCAAGCGGTTCCCGATCATGGCCCGGATTTCAGTGTCGGGCAGAACACCGGTCACGGACAGCACTCCGGCAGGGCCGTCGAATTCTCGAGGAAGGCGTCCCGATGACTTCGGTCAGTGCGGAGAGCAGACTGACGTTCCGCGTCACGGCGCGCGTGCACGCTGCTGCATTTGCGGCGCTTTCTGCATGATGGTTCCGTCATCGGTTGCCCAGGTCTTTCAGGTGATGGTCGGGCTAGCAGGATTTGAACCTGCGACCTTCCGTCCCC
>VYCX01000394.1 GCA_009843725.1 Boseongicola sp. SB0675_bin_26 | reverse complement strand
TCAGTTGGCAGATGACGATGATGCTCCACCGGTTCGAGGACGAAGACGACTTTGCGTCCGAGATGCGCCGGGCGACGCTTGGCCACTTGGCAGCGTCCGAGACCGCGCGCCGCGATCTGGCCGAGAACTACGTCGGGCTGCCCTTCTAGCCGACAGAAAAGGAAGTTCCATGGACAAGACTGTCTCATCGCCCGAGCAGGCCGTGGCGGGAATCGGGAATGGCGCGGTGCTCATGATCGGCGGATTTGGTGGATCCGGCGCACCGGTGGAACTCGTTCACGCGCTGGTCGACCGCTACGTTGCCACGGGTTCGCCCACAGATCTCACGGTCGTGAACAACAATGCCGGCAACGGGCGAGTCGGCATTGCCGCGATGATAGACGCCGGAATGGTGGCCAGGATGGTCTGCTCCTTTCCGCGATCCTCGGATCCCAGGGCGTTTACCGAAAAGTACCTTGCCAGCGAAATCGGCCTGGAGCTGGTGCCTCAGGGGACCTTGGCCGAACGCATCCGTGCGGCGGGCGCGGGCATACCGGCATTCTACACGCCCACCAGCTACGGGACGGAACTTGCGGAGGGCAAGCCTGTCGCCGAGTTTGACGGCAAGAAATACGTGCAGGAGCGTTGGCTGCAGGCTGATGTTGCCATCATCAAGGCCGAACTGGCCGACGCGCACGGCAACCTGACCTATCGACACGCGGCCCGGAATTTCAGCCCGCTGATGTGCATGGCGGCAGGCGTGTCGATCGTGCAGGCCCGCAAGGTCGTTGCGCCGGGAGATATCGACCCGGAACATGTCGTGACGCCGGGAATATTCGTCGATGCCGTTCTGGAGGTGCCCGAACCGCTGCAGGAGGAGGAGTTGGTTCGCTCCGGGGAGGCCTACCGATGAACGTCCCGAAACTGACGGGTGCGCAGATTGCCTGGCGGGCGGCCCAGGACATCGAGGACGGGGCCTATGTCAACCTGGGCATCGGGCTTCCCGAACTGGTTGCGCGATTCCAGCCCGAGGGGCGGCAGGCCGTGTTCCACACCGAGAACGGCGTTCTTGGATTCGGCGAGGCACCGGCGACCGGAGAGGAGGACTGGGACCTGATCAATGCCGGAAAGAAGGCGATCACCCTGAAGCCCGGAGCGGCCTTTTTCCACCACGCCGACAGTTTTGCGATGGTTCGCGGCGGGCATCTGGACGTGGCGATTCTCGGTGCCTACCAGGTTGCGCAGAATGGCGACCTCGCCAACTGGCGCGTTGGCGCGAAAGGCGTGCCGGCCGTTGGCGGCGCGATGGACCTGGTTCATGGCGCCAAGCGCGTAGCGGTTGTCACCGACCACGTTACCAAGGATGGAAGGCCGAAGCTGGTTGAAGAGTGCACGTTCCCGTTGACGGGCAAGGAATGCATCGGGCGCGTCTACACGTCGCTGGCTGTCGTCGACGTCGTTGACGGAAGATTTGTCCTGCGCGAGAAATTGCAGGAGATCTCGCTGGAGGAACTGCAGTCTCTCACCGGGGCCGAACTCGCCACGCCAGATCAGGTCGGGGACCTGGTCGTGCCCGACCTGAGCTGATTTCCTGGCGCCCGGTCTTGACGCAGAAAGCGAGGCAGCCGATGAGTCTGAGCTATCCGGAACTGAGTGCGAGAATTCTCGCCTTGACCGAAGGCGAGACCGACGAGGTTGCGTTGATGGCGACCGTCGCCTGCGAGGTGCATCATTCTGACGAGCGGTTCGATTGGACCGGGTTCTATCGTGTCGTCGAGCCCGAATTGCTGAAGATCGGGCCGTATCAGGGTGGTCATGGCTGCCTGGCCATCCCCTTTTCCCGAGGCGTCTGCGGTGCGGCTGCGCGCACCGGAGAGATTCAGCTGGTGCCCGATGTCGATTCCTTTCCCGGCCATATTGCCTGTTCCTCCAGAACGCGGTCCGAACTCGTGCTGCCGGTGAAGAACGGCAAGGGCCGACTGATCGCGGTCCTTGACATCGACAGCGATCGGCCGGACGCGTTCAACCGAAAGGACGCCGAAGGTCTGTCGGGAATGCTTGACGCGGTCTTCGGCGAGCTGGACCGATGAGCGGCTCTGGTCGTTCCGCACGGTCGTGACAGGCGATTACTCTCCGCCAACCGCTCCGATCGACGTGATCCACGCCGACGAGGAGATCCTGGTGGTGGCCAAGCCTCACGGCCTTCTGTCCGTGCCGGGGAAGGGCGTTCATTTGGCAGACAGCCTGCTGACCCGGCTGAAGGAGGCCTTTCCCGCAACGCTTCTGGTCCATCGCCTGGACAGGGACACGTCCGGCGTCATGGCCTTTGCGTTGACGCCTCGTGCGCAGCGCCATTTGGGACTGCAGTTCGAGAAGCGCCAGGTTCGCAAGGCTTACGTCGCGCGGGTCTATGGGCAGGTGCCCGGGTGCGCAGGCACTATCGACCTGCCGCTCGCTGTCGACTGGCCCAACCGGCCGCGGCAGATGGTGGATCTTCGGCATGGCAGGCCGGCCTTCACGAAATGGGAGCTGCTTCAGGCGTGCGCTGACGAATCCCGCCTGACGCTCTTCCCGAAGACGGGCCGATCCCACCAGCTTCGCGTTCACTGCCTGGCGATCGGCCACCCGATCCTTGGCGACCTGCTCTACGCAGAGGGAGAGGCCCGGCAGCACCCCAGGCTCATGCTGCAATCCCTCTCGTTGCGTTTCCGACATCCTGCCGACGGACGCGTGGTGTCGTTTTCCGTGGAGCCTGAATTCTGAAGCGGGCGGCATGATTTCTGCCAGGGCGTCTTCACTCAATGCCAGGCGCCGCCATGCGACGAGCGCTGGTTCGTGGAATCTCTGGCATCGCACACTGGTGTCCGGGCAGGGCGGGCGACCATGCACGGGGAGCGGGATCGGCGGCAAGGCATTCATTGCAAGGAAGCCGGTCGACATCGGCACGTCGTTGAACAGGAGGCTGCGACGCACGAGTTTCCGGGGCATCGTCGACGTTCCGGTTCGGAGTGCGCGATCGGAGATTGCCGTCAATCTGGCAAGGTGCAAATATGGCCGCCAGGGGCCCGGCATGACACTCGTATACAAGATATTTCGCGCAGAAGAGTTCGAGGCGTTCCAGGCGGCCGGGCGCACGGCCGGATCGCCGGATGACGTAAGGGACGGCTTTGTCCATTTCTCGACCGGCGCGCAAGTCGAGGAGACGGCCTCACGGCACTTTGCCGGCGAGGCCGGGCTGATGCTCGTGTGCGTGGATGCAGGCTCGCTGGAGGACTTTCTCAAGTGGGAGCCGTCGCGGGATGGCGCTCTCTTCCCGCATCTGTACCGTGATCTCCGGATCGAAGACGTGAAATTTGCGCGGGCACTTCCCCTTTCAGACGGGCGCCACATGTTCGAGGGCCGTTTGGGGTGATCGAGAACGCGGCACTGGCGGTCCTCGGCCGAGTTGATCCCGAATTTGCCCACGGCCTTGCGCTTCGGGCGCTGCACACTCCGTTTGCGCCGTTGCCGGGTCCGGTGAGGTCGCCCCATCTGGACGTGGACCTCGCTGGCCTGCGCCTGCCGAATCCCGTTGGCCTGGCTGCCGGCCTTGACAAGAACGCGAGCGCGGTTGGTCCTCTCATGCAGGCAGGTTTCGGGTTCCTGGAGGTCGGAACCGCGACACCCCGTCCGCAACCGGGCAATCCGCGCCCGAGACTGTTCCGCCTTCGAAAGGATCGGGCGGTGATAAACCGTCTCGGGTTCAACAACGACGGTCTGGAGGCGATCGTCGACCGGCTGGCGGCGCGGCCTGATGGCGTTCCCGTCGGGATCAATGTCGGTGCAAACCGGGACAGCGAGGATCGTGCCGCCGACTATGCGCACGCGATACGTGCCGCCCGGAAATGCGTTGACTTTGCGACCATCAACGTGTCGTCGCCCAACACCGAGAACCTTCGGGATCTCCAAAGCGAACCGGCATTGCGCGCGCTTCTCGAAGGGGTCATGGCGGAAAGCGGCGATCTGCCCGTGTTTCTCAAGATCTCGCCGGACCTCCCGGACAGGGAGATCGGCGCCATCGCGAGGACGGCGATGGAGAGCGGCGTTGCCGCAATCGTCGCGACCAACACGACGTTGTCGCGTGACGGGCTGACGGACTGGAGGAATGCGGAAAGCGGCGGTCTCTCGGGACGTCCGCTCTTCGCGCGCTCAACACGCGTCCTGGCGCGGCTGTTCCACGAGACCGGCGGCGAAATGCCGCTCGTCGGCGTGGGGGGCGTGGCATCGGCTGCCGATGCCTACGCAAAGATCAAGGCTGGCGCGATTGCGGTGCAGTTCTATACCGCGATGACCTATTTCGGGATGTCGCTCGCATCGCGGATCGCGCGGGGCGTTGACGAGATGCTGGCTCACGACGGGTTTGCGTCCGTCGCCGAGGCCCGGGGCATCCATGCGCCAGATTGGCTGCGCGGGTAGCCTGGCATTTCCTGGGCGGGTCAGCCTCCGGCACGTTCAAGCGCGGGGTACCTGATGCCAAGCGTGACGCCCCTTGCGACGAGGGAAATCAGGAGCGCCATCCAGAGGCCGTCGTTGCCGTAGCCGGAAAGGATCCACACCGAAGCGAAGTAGATCATTGCCGAAATCGCCGTCATGTTCCGCATGTCGGCCGTTCGCGTGGCGCCAATGAATATGCCGTCAAGCATCCAGGCCGCGATTCCGAGAACCGGCGCCGCAACCATCCATGGCAGAAGCGCCTTGGCTGCCAGGCGAACCTCGTCCGAAGTGGTCATCAGTTCGATGACCCAGGGCCCGAAGGCCCAGACCGCTGCCGAAAAGACAACCATGACGCCAGCGCCCCAGGCGCTTGTCAGGACGGCCCCCTTCCGAAGGCGGGCCCGGTCTCGCGCTCCCATGGCATTGCCCACAAGCGTCT
>VYCX01000063.1 GCA_009843725.1 Boseongicola sp. SB0675_bin_26 | reverse complement strand
CGCAGTGCCTTCGGCCTGGGACTCGGTTGCGTCCCTCCTGCTCTTGACCGAATGCGTCATTGCATCGGTGCAGGAAACGCTGTGGACGTCAGTCAGGACTCGAACTGACGACCTCGAAGCCGCATTTGACATGACAGGGCTCTTCAGGAAGTTTGAGTGAGCGCACACTTGGCTCGCGTTGGCGGGCAGGCGCGGTGGCCGCGCGGCATCTTCGGCAATTCAGCTTGCAGTGCAGGTTCACGCAACCTGCGGAAGCAATTGCTGGAGAGGTTCGAAGTGTTTCGTTGGCGCGACTGGGCCGCACATGACGGACCGGCGTCAAGCCGAAGTGTCGATTCTTTGCGACGAACGGAGTTGAGACGTTTCGGGCGGATCTGTGGTGCCAGCACTCGGAAGAGCGATCGCGCGCAGGGGTGGCATGACGAGCTTTCACGGACACCCGGCGTGAATTCAGGAGCTGCGTCACGTGTCCTGCCGGCTCGGAGGCAGGCGCGGCTCCCGGAACCGGTCCGCTCCAGCCGGTCCCGAAGGGTCAGGGCCAGCCAGCAGGCGCGCCCCCATCGCGAGGGTCGTGCAGCGACATTTCCGCAACGTTGGTCTTCACCACCTCGCAGTCCAGCTCGGGCGCCTCCCGGTCCTCGGGAAACAGCGCCACCTGCCACGATCCCGAACGGCCTTCCTGCACCTCGATCGCGCGGCGCCACGCCGCGTGCCGGCCATCGTTGATCTCGCCGAGATGCAGGACCTGACGCTGGACGACCCGGCCGCCGCGCACGCGGCTGTTCTCCACCACGCTCCGGCAGCGGCGTTCCTTCCCGTCCTTGAATCGCTTCTTGCAGCGCACGAACATGGGCGGGGACTCCGCCACCGCGGTCCCCGGATCAAGCGGGCAGGTCGGCACTGCACGTGACTTCCCGGGGTCGGGCCCTTGAAAGCAAGGCGTTTCCGGCGCCGAAACCCGCCAGGTTCGTCAAGACACGCGCCGAGTTTCTGCAGTCGGGCTAGATCCGCCTGCAGCTCCGCAACTGCGCGTCATACAGCAAGGCGCGGCTCGACACCTCGCTGGCGATCCGCAACAGCCATGGCTTGCTGCGGTGACTGCCGCGTCTGTAGCCTGCACGGCCTTCGTGGTAGGCAAGGTACTGGTTGCGCGCGTCATGAAGTGGAATGCCCAAGGCCCTTTGCGAACCCTTGAAGTACCAGCCCATGAAGTCGGTCGCGTCCCGGATGTTGTTTCGGCGCGCGCCGTAGGCGCGCTGTTCGCGCTGATACTCCTTCCAGGTTCCGTCCAGGGCCTGGCTGTAGCCATAGGCCGAGCTCTGACGGCCCGCGGGGATGATCCAGAGAAAGTACTTGCGAGGTGTGCGGGCGTCGCCGTCGAACTTGCTCTCTTGATAGATCGCCGCCATCTGCACCGCCACGGGAACGCCCCAGCGTTTCTGGGTGCGCTTCATGGCTGACAGGTAGCTCGGTCGCTGCTTGACGATCGAACATGCGTTGTCCAGGTTCCTGGGTGGCTCACGCTGGCCGCAGGCTGCAAGAAGACCAAGCAGCAACGCGGCGAATAGGACTCTGCTCATACCTCGATCCGCCTCACTTTTTCCAGCAGCATAGCAAGAAGCTCCTGACTTGGGAAGGAAGAGGAAAGCGGAACGGAGGCTTGCGGCACGGCTGTCCCGGCCATTTGCCGGATCTGCAACCTGATTCTTGAAGTTTCCGCCGAATTGGCCGACAAATGCAGCCCTGCGCCTTTGGACGCGAGGAGTCGCCGCCATGTTCAAGTCGAAAGCGAAGTATTCGCTGGGTCAGGTCGTGCGCCACAGGAAGCACCCGTTCCGCGGCGTCATTTTCGACGTTGATCCTGTCTTTTCGAACAGCGAGGAGTGGTATGAGGCGATTCCGGAGGACAGCCGGCCGTCCAAGGAGCAGCCGTTCTACCACCTTTTGGCGGAAAACGAGGACAGCTACTACGTGGCGTATGTTTCCGAGCAGAACCTCGTGGTTGACAAGTCCGGCGAGCCCGTTGAGCACCCGGGCCTGCCCGAGTTCTTCGGGGACTTCGATGACGGCCAGTACCCGCTTCAGGTGCAACTGAACTAGTAGCCGACGGCTGCTCCGTCCTTTCGGGGATCCGATGCGCCGGTCAGCGTGCCGCTCTCGTGATTGATCAAGATGGCCTGCGCCCCGCCGATGGGCACGTCGGGCCGTGACAGCCTGTGTCCGGCCTTTGCAAGCCGGTCCTTTGTGGAATCCGGAATGCCGTCCTCGACCAGGAGCATGCCGTCGACCGGATCGGCAAAGGAGCGCGGCCGGTCAATGGCCTCCTGCAAGTCCATGCCGTAATCGGCGAGGTTCGTCAGGAAATTCGCGTGGCCTGTCGCCTGATACTGCCCGCCCATGACGCCAAAGGCCATGTCCACCTTGCCATCGGATTTCCGCATCGCCGGAATGATCGTGTGAAGGGGTCGCTTGCCCGGGCCGGCTTCGTTCGGGTGGCCAGGGACCAGGTTGAATCCCGAGCCACGGTTCTGGAAGAGAATGCCGAACTTCGGACTCGCCACGCCGGAGCCGAATGCGGAGAAGAGCGAATAGATCAGGCTGACCGCCATCCCGTCCCCGTCGACGGCAACGATCAGGACCGTATCCTTGTGCACGTCCTCCGCCAGGGCTGCAGGCGTGGCCGTCGCCTTCCCCATGTCGATCAGCGCGGCAAGTTTCTCGGCTGTCTCCGGTGCAAGCATGTGCTCAAGCCGGGTCACGTGGTCGGGATCAGCCAGAAAGCGGTTTCGAGCGTCGTAGGCGAACTTCGACGCCTCGGCCTCGACGTGTAGCCGCTCGAAGCCGACGGGGTCCATGGACGACAGGTCGAAATGGGAGAGAACGTTCAGCAGCAGCAGGGCGGCGGCACCCTGCCCGTTTGGCCGATGCTCCAGGACGTCAAATTCGCCATATCCCCCGGAAACCGGCGTGCTCCATGCAGCCTCGGTTGCCGTGAAGTCTTCGGCGGCATGGGTTCCGCCCACACCCGCAAGCGCCGCGAGCATGTCGTCCAGGATTTCGCCTTCGTAGAATGCGTTGCGCCCGTTTGCGGCGATGCGTCGCAGGACCTCCGCCTGGCCAGGCAGGCGCATGCGCTCGCCGAGGCGATAGGGGCGGCCGGACTTCAGGAAATGCGCCCTTGCGGCATCGGTCATTTCAGGACCTGCCGAGGCAATGTCGGACGCGGTGCGTGGCGCAATTGGCACGCCTTCCTCGAAATACCGGATGGCGGGCGCGAGGCAGCGGTCGAGGCCAATCCGGCCAAAGCGCTCCGACAGTCGGCAAAACGCGTCAACGGCGCCCGGCACGGTGATGGAGGCCGGATGGCCCGGTTCGATCTTCGTGATCCCCTCCTGCCTCACGTCGTCCGGACAAAGACCGGCGGGTGCCCGGCCCGAGCCGTTGATCGCCGTTACCTCGTCGGTGCCAGCGGGCTTGATCAACGCAAAGCAATCGCCGCCGATCCCTGTCATGTGCGGTTCGCAAACGCCAAGGAGGACTGCGCCGGCAATGGCGGCATCCACCGCATTCCCGCCATCCTTCATTACGGTCAATGCCTCGGACGCGGCCAGCGGGTGCGAGGTGGCCACCATTCCATTCGAGGCGAGAACGGGCGATCGGCCCGGAAGCTGGAAATTTCGCATGTTGGCAGAGTCCGTCCAGTTGATTTGCAGAGACTAACGGCGTGCCTGCCGGATGAAAAGTGGCCAGGCCAAGAGACCCGTGCGACATCTTTGCCCGGTTTGGTTGACATCGCCAACTGACGCGGACGAAGGTTGCCGGCGGGAGGATTGCTGCGTGCAGACGGAAGTCGCGATCATTGGAGGCGGGCCTTCGGGGCTTCTTCTGTCGCAGCTCCTGAACCGGGCAGGCATTGAGACGGTGATTCTCGAACGTGCCTCGAGGGATCACGTGCTCGGTCGAATCAGGGCCGGCGTGCTTGAAGCGGGTACGGTCGACATGCTTCGGGAGGCGGGCGTTTCGGTCCGGCTGGACCGCGAGGGCATCCCGCACGACGGATGCTACCTGACCGACAGCGACCTGATGGTTCGAATCGACTTTCGCGCCCTGACCGGAAAGCATGTCACTGTCTACGGCCAGACCGAGGTCACTGCGGATCTCTACATGGCTCAGGACGAACTTGGCACCACGGTTCTTCATGGCGTCGAAGACGTGACATTGTCCGATCTGGAACAGCCAAGATCCGTGGTGGAGTTCACGCATGAAGGCGACCGCAAGCGGCTTGACTGCCTGTTCGTTGCGGGATGTGACGGATTCCACGGCGTCAGCCGAAAGGCCATCCCGGGCGATCGAAGGCGAGAGTTCGAACGGACCTATCCCTTCGGCTGGCTCGGAGTCCTGTCTCGCGTCCCTCCCTGCGAGGAGGAGTTGATATATGCGAATTCCGAGCGCGGCTTCGCCTTGGCATCCATGCGGAACGAAAACCTGTCGCGTTACTACATTCAGGTGCCCATGAGCGATCGGGCGGAACAATGGAGCGACGACGAATTCTGGGCCGAACTGAAACGCCGGCTGCCGTCCGAAACCGCCGCCAGGATGCGGACCGGACCGTCCATCGAGAAGTCCGTTGCGCCGTTGCGCAGCTTCGTGGCCGAACCGCTCCGCTGGGGCAATCTCTTTTTGGTGGGAGATGCGGCGCACATCGTGCCGCCGACCGGCGCGAAGGGCCTCAATCTGGCGGTTTCCGACGTGCACTATCTCTACCAGTCGCTGATCGAAGCCATCCGTTCGGACGACCGTTCTGGCATCGACGACTATTCAGGACGCGCATTGAAGCGGATATGGAAGGCCATGCGATTCAGTTGGCAGATGACGATGATGCTCCACCGGTTCGAGGACGAAGACGACTTTGC
>VYCX01000473.1 GCA_009843725.1 Boseongicola sp. SB0675_bin_26 | reverse complement strand
GCGGCCGGGCGGGGACGGCCCCGCCGAAGGGCGATTCGGGGTTGACGGCGGTCCGGGGACGCCGGACTCTGGCGACGGGCGACGGGCGACGGGCCATGACTGCGCCTTGCGCGCGCGGCGCCGGGACCGGCCTTCCGGCCGACCCTTCCCGCCCGGCCGCGCGCCGGGACCACGGCGCCGAAGACGGCCTCCCTTCTGAAGATCCCTGCCGGGAACCGCGTCGCGACGGCGGCGCGCCGCGCAAACCTTCCTCCCGGGCCGACGGCTTCGCCGCCGCCGCGCGGCGGGCCGCGGCCGGCCCGCTTGCCCTGGCCGCTTTCGCTCTCGGCGGCCTGCTCGCCGGCGGCGCGGCGCAGGCGCAGTCAAACGACCCGATCTGGACCGCGACGCTGACGGTGGGGAACGACACCAACGCAAGGGGCTACAACAGTTTCTATAAGGGTTCCACGCCCGGCACCCTGTCCCCGAGCACGATCACGCACGCCGGCTCAAGTCACACGGTTTCTTCCCTGTTGCGTGAGGGCGAATCCAGCAACAAATTCACGTTTCAGGTAGAGGCAAACACCGGCTCGGGTTCCAGCACCCAGTTCAAGCTGTGCCTCGACGGAACGGCCACCCCCCCGGCCAGCTTCCTCTCAAGAGCCGAGAGGGAATTCACCCTTGCATCGGTGCCGGACTGGACCCTTGGCAAGAAGGTCGCGGTGAAGCTGGTCGGGGCCTCCGATTCCTGCTCCCCCGCCACGTCCCCCGAGATCGACGTCCAAGGCAACAATGTCAGCATTCCTGACGGCGACACGGCGCCGGGGACGGCGGACCACACGGACTTCGGCGCGGCGGCGGTGTCCGACGCCAAGGTGGAGCGGACATTCACGGTCCGGAACACGGGCGACGGGGCGCTGGCGCTGACAGGGACGCCGAAGGTGACGGTGGGCGGCGCGCACGCGTCCGACTTCACGGTGACGGCGCAGCCGTCCTCGCCGGTGGCGGCCTCGACGGGCACGACGACGTTCACGGTGGAGTTCGACCCGTCGGGCACGGGCGCGCGCACGGCGACGCTGTCGGTCGCGAACGACGATGCGGACGAGAGCCCCTACGACTTCGCCGTCGCGGGCACGGGCCTGGCGGACCTGACGGCGTCGGTCGTGAGGAAGAGGGTCTCGGTGCTGGCGAGCCTCACGATCGGGGACGGCCACACGGGCGCATGGTGGCACAGGCGGACCAAGCCGTCCGCCGGGACCTGCACCTCGGTCGCGGCCGACACCGCCACCGTCGGGCTGACCGGCCTCTCCGTCGGCACGGAGTACACCTACCAGGCCTATTCGGACAGCGCGTGCGCGACCGCGCTCACGGAGGCCGTGCCCTTCACCACGCTGGCGGCGCCGTCGGAGGTGCCCGGCCTCACGGTGACGGAGGGCGCGGATTCGCTGACGGTCGGCTGGAGCGAGACCGGCCTGACCAACGAGCTGGTCCGGATACACTGGAAGTCGTCCGGGCAGGACTACACCGGCGACGAAATCGGGGGGAGCGGCATCCGGGCGGCCTTCGCCCTGGTCAATCAACCGGGGGCCGCCACGACAATCCCCGTCGCCGGGCAGCCCCGCCTGACGGCGGGCACGGAATACACCGTGCGGGTGTTCGTCATCGGGTCGAACGCCGGCGACAGCATCAGGCACCTCTCCGAGTTCAAGGCCACGCCCGGGGTCCGGCTGGAGGCGGACGGCGTGACGTCGTCCGGCGCGACGCTGACGATCAGGGCGCACGCGGGGCAGTGGTGGCACAGGTCGACCACGCCGGCCTCGACCGCCTGCACCGCGGTCCCGGCGGGCACGGCGACCGCGACGCTGTCCGGCCTCACCGCCAGCACGGCCCACACCTGGCAGGCGTATTCCGAGAGCACGTGCACGACCGCGCTCGGCGCGCCCGTGACGTTCACGACCACGGCGGCCGCGGACCCGGTCTGGACCGCGACCATGACGGTCGGCGTGTTCAGCAGCGGACATAGAACGGGCTACTGGTCCAATTCGAACATTGGAGGCGGCTCGCTGGCGCCGAAGACGCTCAGTCACGGGGGGGCGACCTACACGGTCGAATCGCTGCATTACTTCACGAGCAACCCCAGCAAGAACGAATTCAAGGTCTCCGGCTCTCCGGGCGTGACGACCGACTTCAAGCTCTGTCTCGACGGCACGGCGGCCGGAACGGACACTTACCTGAAGGCGGCCGACGAGGAGCCATTCACCGCCACCGGCCTGAACTGGGAGGACGGCCAGACGGTGAAGGTGGCGCTGGTCGGGGCCTCGGAGACCTGCCCGGCGGGCACGGGCACCCGCCCGACGCCCCAGCCCGCCGTGTCGGCCGGGTCGGTGACGCCGGCCGGTGCGACGCTGACGGTCGAGAACCACCCGCCGGCCTGGCATCACAAGCGGACCTCGCCGGTGACGCCCGTGGCGTCCTGCTCGGGGCCGCAGACCGGCATGACGGCCACCCTGTCGGACCTGTCGCCGGGCACGGCCTACATCTGGAAGACCTGGTCGGACAGCGCCTGCGCGACGGAACTGGCGTCGGTGTCGTTCACGACGCCGCCGGCGCAGGTCGAGAACCTGAAGGTGACGGCGCCGGCGGATGCGCTGGCCCTGTCCTGGGACGCGGCGACGGGGGCGACGGGCTACGAGGTGCAGTGGAAGTCGGGCCAGGAGGCGTTCAGTTCGATCGCGGTCCCGGCCCGCCACGCGACGGTGGCCGGCACGTCCTACACCATCTCCGGTCTGATAGCCGGGAGGTCCTACACGGTGCGGGTCAGGGCGACGAAGGCGGGCGCGCCGGACGGCGCATGGTCCGAAGAGATGACCGGGACGCCGGCGGCGGGGCCCGCGATCTGGACGGCGACGCTGACGGTGGCCCAGCATGAAGGCTTCCTTGGCTACGCCACCGCAGGATCGCTGTCGGAGAAGAGGGTCACGCACGGCGGGAAGACGTTGGAAATCAGCGAAATCAAGCTTGCGGGATCCTCCCTTACTCTTGGCCGGACCGTACCCACTTCCTTCAACGGTCTCGCCTCTTTCCTGACCGGCACCTTCACGATGTGCTTCGGATCCACCGCGGTCGAGTGGGACGGCGGCCCATTCACCAAGACCGTCAGCGGCCTGTCCTGGAGCGCGGGGGACATGGTGGACCTGTCGGCGTACGCGGGCATCGTGTCCTGCAGCGGCGGCACGGTCACCCCGTCCACGCCCGCCGTGTCGGCGGGTTCCGTGACGCCGGCGGGCGCGACGCTGACGGTGTCGAACCACCCGTCGACGTAGCATCACAAGCGGACCTCGCCGGTGACGCCCGTGGCGTCCTGCTCGGCGGCGGTGACGGGCACGGCGGCGACCCTGTCGGGCCTGACGCCGGGGACGGCCTACACCTGGAAGACCTATTCGGATTCGACCTGCACGGAGGCGAACAAGCTCGCGTCCGTGGACTTCACGACGGCGGCCGCCGTCATCTGGACCGCGACGCTGACGGTCGGCAACGACAGCGAAGAGAAGTCGCGGGGCTACAAGCCGTCAGATCCCGGCGACAATCCCGGCATGCTGTCCCCGAGCACGATCGCCTACGGCGGGGCGACGTACACGGTCGCCAGGATCCAGCATACCTTGAGCGCAACCTACTTCCAGGTTACGGGCACGCCCGCCGTCAGCACGGACCTCAAGCTCTGCCTCGACGGCACGGCCGCCGGAACGAAGGCCTGGCTGGACGGGACAGTCAAGTCGTTCACCGGCGGCGGCGCATGGGTCCTCGACCAGACGGTGAAGGCGGCGCTGGTCGAGTCCTCGGCGTCCTGCCCCGCCGGCGCGGGCACGAAGCCGACGGCCACCCTGAGCGCGAGCGCGGTCACGTCCACGTCGGCGAAGCTCACGGCCACGAGCCACCCCCTGGTCATTACGCTCCGGCAGACCTCGCCGACGCTGGGAGACTGCGGGGCGTTCGATGAGGACAGCCTGACGCCGGGCACGACCTACACCGTCAAGTCCTATCCGGACGGCGCGTGCGCGGAGACGCCGCTGGCGTCGGTGACGTTCACGACGCCGCCTGCGGTCACCCTTGCGGCGACCGACGTCACCGACATCTCGGCCACGCTGACGATCGGGGAGCACACGGGGCAGTGGTGGCACAGGCGGACCTCGCCGACGCCGGCGGGGACCTGCACCGCGGTCGGGGCGGACACGGCGACGGCGAGCCTCACGGGCCTCGCCGCGAACACGGGGTACACCTTCAAGGCGTATTCGGACAGCGGCTGCACGACGGAACTGGCGTCGGTGACGTTCACGACGCCGCCGGCCCGTGTGTCGAACCTGAAGGTGGCGTCGGCGAAGGCGGCGCTGGCCCTGTCCTGGGACGCGGCGACGGGGGCGACGGGCTACGAGGTGCAGTGGAAGTCGGGCCAGGAGGCGTTCAGCTCGAGCGCTGACCCGGCCCGCCACGCGACCACGACGGGCACGTCCTACACGATCTCCGGCCTCGAGGCCTGGCGGCAGTACACCGTGCGTGTGCGGGCGACCGCGCCGGACGCGCCGGCCGGCGCGTGGTCGGGCGAGGGGACGCTTGCGGCGTCGGGCCTCGACAAGGTGACGGGGGTGACGGTGTCGGCGGCGTCGGCGGGCAACGCGCTGGACGTGGGCTGGACGGCGGTGATGGGGGCCGCGCGCTACGTGCTGACCTGGAAGACGGCGCAGGAGGACTACGCCGACGCCCCCAGCACGTCGGCGACGGGCGCGAGCCACACGATCCCGGGCCTGACGGCGGGCACGGAGTACATGGTGGTGGTGCAGGCGGTCGACGCGAGCAGCCGCACCGGGCCGCGCTCGGACGAGGCGAAGGGGACGCCGACGGCGCCGGCGGCCGCGCTGGCGGCGGGCGACGTCCGGGACACGGGCGCGACGCT
>VYCX01000542.1 GCA_009843725.1 Boseongicola sp. SB0675_bin_26 | reverse complement strand
TTGTGTGCACAGTGCGCACCAGGCAGCTTTGGGCGGGCGGCGCGCCTGCCTGCATCCGGCCTCGGACCGGCTTTCCGGAGACCGGCAGCTTGGTTCAGAGCGCTGAAAAGCCCGCGTCGAGCGCCGCGATGATGATCTGCACGTCCTCGGATGTCAGCACCAGCGGCGGGGACATCAACAGGTTCGGTCCTGCGGCTCGAACCATCGCGCCGTTTTCGTAAGCCACTTTCTGCACCTTGAGCGGCATGTCCATGTCTGCGGTCTTGGTCGCGCGATCCGAAACGCATTCGATGGCAAGCATCAGTCCGTGGCCGCCCCGGACGTCACCGATCTGCTCATGCTTGTCCTTGAGGGCCAGCAGGCCGTCAAAGAGCTCGGCGCCCCGTGCCGCTGCGCTTTCGATCACGTTGAGACGCTTTGTCTCGGCCAGGCAGGCGAGCGCTGCGGCCGCCCCGACCGGATGGCCCGAATAGGTGTAGCCATGGCCGATGAAGGCGTTGGGTGACTTGTCGTTCTCGAAGATGTCCGCCATCCCTTCGCCGATCATCACCGCACCAAACGGAAAGTAGCCGTTGGTGATCGCCTTGGCGGTGGTCATCATGTCGGGACGGACGCCCCAAAGCCGTGCGCCGGACCACGCGCCCGTGCGGCCGTAGCCGGTGATCACCTCGTCGGAGATCAGGAGTATGCCATGGCGGCGGCAGATCTCGCGCACCATCGGCATGAACGAGGAATGCGGCGGGATCACGCCGCCCGCGCCCAGAATCGGCTCCATGATGAAGGCGGCAATGGTGCCCGCGCCCTGGAACGCGATTTCGTCTTCCAGCGCTGCCGCGCACAGGTTGGCGAGCCTTTCCGGATCGCTTTCGTCGAAGGGGTTCCGGTAGGTGTAGGGAGCCGGAATGTGGTGGCAGCCCGGCAGCAGGGGCTCGTAGTTCGTCCGGAAGTTCGCGTTTCCGTTGACGCTGGCACCGCCCATGTGCGTGCCGTGGTAGCCTTTCTTCAGGCTCAGGAACTTCACCCGGCCAGCCTCTCCCCTTATCTTGTGATATTGCCGTGCAAGGCGAAGGGCGGTCTCGACGCTGTCCGAACCGCCGCTTGTGAAGAATGCGCGTGCCATGCCGTCCGGGCCGAAGAAGTCGGCCAGTTCGTGCGCCAGTTCGATGATCTTGTCGTTCGTGGTGCCGCGAAAGGCCGAATAGTAGGGCAGCGTGCCGAGCTGGTCTGCAATCGCCTGCTTCACGGGTTCGCAGGAATATCCCAGGTTGACGTTCCAGAGGCCGCCCACGGCATCCACCGCCTCGTGGCCGTCGATGTCGCGAATGCGCGTTCCCTCGGCGGCCGTGACGATGACCGGCGGGCTCTCGATGCAGTCCGTCGGGCTGGCCATCGGGTGCCAGAGCAGTCGTGCGTTCTGTTCTTTCAGGAAGTTCGAGTCTTTCATGGGAGTGACCTTTCAGGCGAAAGCTATGTCGACGGTGCCGAAAGCTCCGTAGTCGGCATGTATTCGGGTCCCCGGGGGACATTCAAGGGGGCGAATGAACGATCCTGACAGGATCACCTGCCCGGCCTCGATCCGCTGACCATAGCATGCCATGCGGCGGGCGAGCCAGCAAACGCTCTCAACGGGGTCGTTCAGCACGCCTGCGCCGAGGCCGGTCTCCTCGACGTTGCCGTCCTTGAAGACAATTGCCGGAATCCAGCGGAGGTCGTGCGCGTCCACGTCGTGGCGCTCGCTTCCAAGCACGAATCCCGCATTCGCGGCGTTGTCGCTGATCGTGTCCGTGATGATGCGGGTTTGGCCGCTGGCAGGGTCGGCACGGAGGATGCGGGTGTCGAGGATTTCAATGACCGGCGCAACGCATTCGGCTGCGGCCAGGACATCTTCGCGCGTGACGTTCTGTCCGCTGACCGGGCTCCTCATGATGAAGGCTATCTCCGCTTCAACGCGAGGCTGGATGAAGCGTCCCGTCGGAACCTCGCTGCCATTGGCGAATTCCATGTTGTCAAAGAGGATCCCGCTGTCCGGAACGTCGATCTTCAGCGCGGCCTGCATGGCCTTCGAAGTGAGCCCGATCTTCCATCCGGCTATCCGCCGGCCCTGGGCGATCTTGGCCGAAAGAATCTCGTTCTGGATTGCGTATGCGTCATCCATGGTCATCTCGGGATGCGCCAGGCTGAGCAGGCCGATCTGGATCCCTGCCGCCTCGGCCTGAACCAGGGCGGCGGCGGCGCTGGCATGCTCTTCGGGCGTCATGCCTCTTCCTCGACCGTGTTGCGCAGGGTGCCGATGCCCTCGACCTCGACCTCGATCATGTCGCCGGGCTGCAGGAACCGCGGCGGATCGAGACGCGCACCTGCGCCGGTGGGGGTGCCGGTGACAATGATGTCGCCGCTGTCGAGGGTCGTGAAGGTCGAGATGTAGGCGATCTGTTCGCGCACCGGAAACAGCATGTTCTTCAGGTGATCGTCCTGCCGGACCTCGCCGTTGACCCGCGTGACGAGTCGGGCGTCATCAAGCTGGGCCGGATCGGTGAAGGGTACGATCCAGGGCCCCATGGCGCCGGAGTTGTCCCAGTTCTTGCCTTGAGTGACGTTGAATTTCGCATGTCGAACCCAGTCGCGGATCGTTCCTTCATTGCACAGGGTGAGTGCAGCGATGTGTTCGTGCGCGCTTGATGCGGCTATTCGGCGGCCGCCCTGGCCGATCACGACCGCGACCTCACCCTCGTAGTCGAGCCGATCGCTTTCGGGCGGCCGGATCAGGGGCCTGTCATGGCCGGTGAAGCTCGACGGAAAGCGGGGAAAGAGCGACATGTGCTGCGGCTGGTCGCTGCCATCCTCGTACTCGGCATTCCGGTCGGGGAAGTTGACGCCGACGCAGATGATACGCCGCGGCTCAGGAATCGGAGGTTCAAAGAGTATGCCTCGGTGTGAAGCGGTCTGGCCCGCCGCCGCCTGGGCCAGGGCGTCGAGTCCGTTCGCCGCGACGACCTCCTTGAGCGTTGGCCATTCCGGGAAATCGAGCGAAAGCGGGAGGGCTCCTTGCTCGGTCACAACGCCGTAGAAGCGTTCGCCTTGGTGAATGTAGGTCGCGAATCTCATGCCAGTTCCGTCATCACCTCATAGGCTGCCATCACGTCTTCACGCGTGGTGCCGAACTGTCCGACCTGGAAACGTACCGCGGCCCGCCCGTCGACTTGGGTCTGCGTCACGTAGATCCGCCCGTCGTCGTTCAGGCGGTTCACGAAGTCCCGCTGGCCCGCGTCATCCTTCCCGACGAGGCGGAACGTGAAAAGCGACAGGATCGGGCCGGTCACGATCTCGAACCTGCTGTCGTCCCGCAGTTGCCCGGCAAGCTCTTCGGACCATGCGACATGGTTTCGGATGCGGCGGCGGAGACCTTCCAGCCCATAGGCCCTGACCAGGAACCAGAGCTTGAGTGCGCGGAACCTGCGGCCAAGCGGAATCGACCATTCCGAATAGTTGATGAATCCGTCTGCGCCATGGGTCTTCAGGTATTCGGGCTTGATTGCCAGCGTGCGGATCAGATCCTCTGGCGCGCGCACGAAATGAACAGATCCGTCGAACTGTCCACCGATCCACTTGTAGGGATTGAAGACCACGCTGTCCGCCTCCTCGGTGCCGGCCCAGAGGTGCCGGAACTCGGGACAGATCATCGCGTTTCCGGCCCAGGCTGCATCCACGTGAAGATAAAGGCCGTGCTTTCTCGCGACCTCCGCGATGCGGTCCACCTCGTCCGAGGCGCCCATGCTTGTGCCGCCGACGCAGGAGATGATGCCCGCGGGCAGGTGTCCCGCAGCAAGGTCGGACCTGATCGCTGCGTCCAGCGCCGAGGGGTCCATGGATCTCAGCGGACCCGCCGCGGGAATCCTGACGAGATTGTCCTGCCCGATCCCGGCAACCCAGATCGCGCGGTCGATAGAGGTATGCACTTCGGCCGTCGCGTAGATCCGAAGGGGCTTCTGCCCAGGCAGCCCGGCCTGGTTCCCCTGCCACTCGAGCGCGCGTTCCCGCATCGTCAGGACGGCGGCGAGCGTGGCTTCCGAGGCGCTGCCGTGAACGACCCCATGGAACGCCTCGGGCAGGTCGAGAGCCTGGCGGAGCCAGTCAAGGACCCGAGTCTCCAGCTCGGTTCCTGCGGGCGATGTCTGCCAGATCATGCACTGAACGGCGAGGTTCGCGATCATGTAGTCCGCGACCACGGAGGGCGGCGTTGCATTGGAGCAGAAGTAGGCGAAGAAGCTCGGATGCTGCCAATGCGTGATGCCGGGCATGACAAGGCGGTCCACGTCGCTGAAGATCGTCTCCATGTCTTCGGCTTCCTCGGGTGGCGCTTCGGGAAGCGCGGCCGCGATCTCGCCGGGCGAGACCTGCGACCGGACCGGGCGCTCGCGAATGGTGCGATGGTAGTCGGCGCCCCATTCGGCAGCTCGCCGGCCCCAGCGGGCGAGATCTTCCCAAGTCGGTTCCCGCTGCCCAGTCATGGCGCGATGATCGGCGTGGCTTCAAGCGTCGGAGGTCCGGCTTCGACGCCGGCAAAGCGCGTACCGTGCTCGAACCAGCTGCGAGGGGCCGGCGCGCCCCAAAGAGTCTGCCGCTGCGGATCCCTCAGGTCCCACCGGATCGGTTCATGGTCCGGGTCGACCGTCTGGTAGTCGGAGCAGTAGATTTCCGTCCTGTGCCCGTCGGGGTCCAGAACGTACAGGAAGAACGCATTGGAAATTCCGTGGCGTCCCGGCCCGCGCTCGATGCTGTCGAGATAGCCGGTGGTCGACATGAGATCGAGCAGGTCGATGATGTTCAGCGGCGTCGGCACCCAGAACGCGATGTGGTGCAGCCTCGGCCCGGTGCCGTTGGTGAAGGCAATGTCGTGGACGCCTCCCTTCCGGTGCATCCATGCAGCCCAGAGTCGGCC